>JAUYSE010000134.1 GCA_030696465.1 Legionellaceae bacterium | reverse complement strand
TGTAATAATCTCATCTGTTGCATGGTGTCGATCTTATATTGTTGGGAAACGCTATTTGATCATAATCACCATGCACATTCAATTTTTTTATCTTATTTTTTTCAATACCTTAAGCTAACTATTCGTGTGGAACTCTCAGGGCTTGTCCGCGGTATCCAGCTATTCGGAAACATATGCTCTTCGTATCCCTGGATCCTGCGGACAAGCCGCAGGACGTAGGCTTCTGGCTGTCAAGACAACCTTAAGGCTAATTGGAAGCACCTCAGGCGCTACGCGCCCCACATTATTAAATAACTAAGTGAAGTTATTCAGAAGATCCGAGCCGCGCGCGGCTCGGATGGCTCATGCGTAAACCCTCTTTTTTGTTAGACGATCGCACCTGGATATACTATAGTAATACCATCCCTTCGAATAAAGAGCTCCATGTCATGAAATCCTATACGCCCGTTTATAAAAATATTCATCAAACCGATTTTACGCTGGTGAACAACCCCATCCTCAACAAAGGGACTGGATTTACGCCTGAAGAGCGTGAAAAATTTCATTTATATGGAATCATTCCGCCTGAACTTAGCAGTCTGGCGGAGCAGAAAACGCGCTCCTACAATGCCTTTAAAAGTAAAAAAACCGACTTAGAAAAATATCTCTATTTAAGAGACTTACAAGACTCCAATGAAACTTTATTTTATAGTCTATTATGTGACTACACTCCAGAAATGCTCCCTATTGTATACACTCCTACCGTCGGAGAGGCCTGCACTACTTTCAGTCATATTTATCGCCGCCCTAGAGGATTATTCCTGGCATATCCCTACCAAAATCGCATTGAATCTATTTTGGCCAATAAAAAATTTGACCATGTTCGTGCTATTGTGGTTTCCGATGGTGAACGTATCCTCGGATTAGGCGACCAAGGCGCTGGCGGCATGGGAATCCCTATTGGTAAACTCGCCTTATACTGTGCTTGTGCAGGTATTCACCCAGCACAAACCTTACCTATTTTACTAGACACCGGCACCAATAATCCCGCTCTCATCAATGATCCTCTCTATATTGGATGGCGCCATGAACGCGTCCGCGGTCAAGAGTATGATGATTTTGTTGCAACCTTTGTGCATGCGGTTAAAAAACGTTTCCCACACGTCTTATTACAATGGGAAGACTTCGCCATCCAAAATGCAAACCGTCTCCTTGACGCTTACCGCAGCACGTTATGTACTTTTAATGATGACATACAAGGCACCGCGGCTATTGCCACTGGCACACTCTTGGCCGCTGTTGGTGTCACTGGACACCCCTTACAGGAGCAACGCATTGTTATCGTTGGTGCTGGCTCTGCGGGATGCGGCATTGCAGAGCTTATTGTCCATGCCATGTTAGATGCGGGCGTCCCTGAAAAAACAGCGCGCGAACAAATATACTTGATTGATAAAAATGGTTTACTGGTAGAAGATACCCCTGATTTACTCCCTTTCCAACAAAAACACTGTCATAGCAAAGCACATATAGGCCAATGGGTTTTAGAAAACCCCTCTCGTATTAGCTTAGAAGACGTCATCCAAAATGTACACCCTCATGCTCTAGTCGGCGTATCTGGCCAGGCCGGGCTCTTCAATGAGGCACTCATCAAAAAAATGGCGTCCTTTGTCGAGCAACCCATCATTCTTCCGCTCTCTAATCCCAGCTCTCATAGTGAGGCCATCCCGCAAGATCTCATGAATTGGACCCACAATAAAGCTGTGATAGGTACCGGCAGTCCTTTTGGTACGGTACAACGTCATGGAAAACCATTCCTCATCGATCAAACTAATAATGCACATATTTTTCCTGGCCTAGGACTAGGGCTCATCGCTATTCAAGCGAAAATCGTCCCTGATGCATTATTTATGGTTGCCGCAAAAACCTTAGCCAACTGCTCTCCAGCCAAAAAAGATAAGCTTGCGAATTTACTGCCACCATTTACCGATGTGCGTAAAACATCTTTCGCAGTAGCATTGGCCGTCGCTAAAGCTGCCGTAAAATTAGGGATTGCGGAAGAGATGTCTGAAGAGGCGATTATACAACGCATCAATAATCATATCTGGGAGCCACAATACTATCCTTATAATAACTAAATCGAAGCACCATTATGCATATACAAGAGCTATCACTTGCAATTCTCAGCACCAAACACTGTCTCCCGGTGATTGAAGACATTAATTTCGAGCTTCTTCCGGGCAACTCGCTGGTCATTCTTGGCGAATCTGGCTCTGGAAAATCTTTAACTGCAACTGCCCTGACACGACTCTTACCTCCTTCTATTGCTTATAGTCGCCAGAGCAAAATTGAACTCGATATGCCCGCGCAATATATGGCCGATGGCGACCTAACTTACAACAACGATAAAAACGTGTCCTGTACAACGATAAGAGATTCAACGAAGCGTACAGAAGATATTTTGACGCTTCCTGAATATCTCATGCGTCAGGTGCGCGGGAAAAAAATAGCGATGATCTTTCAAGAGCCGATGAGCGCACTACACCCCGTACTCACTATCAAAGAGCAACTACAAGAAGCCTTATTAACGCATCAAAATTTGTCTAAAAAAGAACTAAATGCTGCTTGTATACTGGCACTGCAGGAAGTTGAAATTTCTGATCCGGCCTTACGATTAAAGCAATACCCTCATCAATTGTCTGGTGGTCAGAAACAGCGGATTTTAATTGCAATCGCCTTGGCGAGTCAACCCGAGATCCTTATTGCCGATGAGCCTACGACTGCGCTTGATGTCACCATACAAAATCAGGTCCTTTGCCTGATTCAAAAAATTCAAAAAAAACGAAACATGAGCTTACTACTTATCACACATGATTTTAATGTTGCTCGGCTCATGGCTGATCATATCGCGGTTCTCTATGCCGGGCATCTCATGGAGTATTCCGACACTCAGGCTTTTTTCCATCACATTATTCACCCGTATACACAACAACTCTCTGCATCGCTCCCTAGCCCGGACATACGAGAAAACTTACTTCCAGTTATTCCTGGTGCCCCCCCCAGTTTTCATAAATTACCTAGTGGTTGTCGATTCCATCCTCGGTGTATATATGCGATGGACAGATGCCGGCAAGAAGTCCCTGCCTTACGCGTTGTAGAAAATAACCGTAGTATCCGTTGTCATTTAGATTGGCCAAATCTGCCCGATTTACCAGAGACCTCGAAAATCCCAACCAACATTGTTGATAAAAACACCAATCCGATTCTCCATATTGAGAATTTATGTATCGACTTTCAAATGCCACGCCATAGCTTACGGGAAACCGCAGAAATCAATCATGCCGTAGATCACGTCAGTTTTAAACTGTACAAAAATGAAATCGTCGCACTGGTAGGCGAGTCTGGTTGTGGAAAAACCACTTTAAGTCGGGCCATTCTTGGTTTACAAGCGATATCCTCAGGAAAGGTATATTTCTATGACAAAAACATCCAAGAGATGTCTCGTCAAGAACGTCTCGCAGCAAAAATTCAAATTGTGTTTCAAGATCCTGTCGCAGCACTCAATCCTCGTCTGACAATACAAGACACTCTATTAGAAGCCTTACAACATCAATCTATCAGCAAATCAGAAAAACAACTGAAGATGTCTCAACTACTTGAAGAAGTTGGTCTATCTGCAGAGATTATCCATCGATTTCCTCATCAATTTTCTGGTGGCCAACGACAACGCATTAATATCGCTCGCGCACTGGCCACGGATCCTGAACTGATTATTTGTGATGAACCTACTAGCGCACTGGATAGCTCCGTACAAGCGCAAATTCTGAATCTTTTAAAACAACGACAAAGAGAAAAAAAACTCAGTTATCTTTTAATCACCCATAATATGGCGGTGGTCTCTTACCTCGCCGATAGAGTCTTGATTATGCGACAAGGACGCATCATTGAAGAAGGAACCTGGGACAATATCCAGAATAACCCACAAACAGCATATACACGAAAACTATTAGAATCTGCGGCATTATCTAAACAAGTTCAAGAAAATTATTGATTAAAATCAGGGCATAAATTACAATCGCTCGCCAAGCAACCCTAAATCCCGGGATGACAGTTGTGGGTGCATAAGGTGCGTTTCTTAATTCCACAAAGACAACTGTGGGACCGTAAAATACTTTAACAATTCGTTTATACCTCAAAACAAAATGGCCCGCCGAAGCGAGCCATTTTTAGATGAGCATTCTTAAAAGTCTTTATAAGAGATATTCTTAGAGCTTACTCTGTTGCATCATCAGCAGCTTCTGCCGCGTCAGGACGATCAACAAACTCCACAATCGCCATAGGTGCATTATCACCATCTCTATAACCACACTTTAACACACGCACATAACCACCTGGACGTGTTTGATATCTTGGACCCAGATCAGCAAATAATTTCATCACTGCTTCTCTTGAGCGTAAAACATCAAATACGCGTCTGCGACCAGCTAAATTATCTTTCTTGCTTACAGTCACTAAAGGCTCAATGTATCTTCTTAATTCTTTTGCTTTCGGTAACGTCGTTTTAATAATTTCGTGTTTAATCAAAGAAGTGCACATGTTTGAGAACATCGCCTTTCTATGACTACTCGTTTTACCTAACTTACGACCGGCATTACGATGTCGCATAATGATACTCCTAATTCACAATATACAGATGGTACGTTCTTAAGCGTCTAAATGCTCAGGCGGCCAATTCTCTAATTTCATTCCTAAAGTCAGAGATCGCGTTCCCAGAACTTCTTTAATTTCAGTCAAAGATTTTTTGCCTAAGTTAGGCGTCTTCAAAAGCTCTGATTCTGTTTTTTGCACTAAATCACCAATATAATTTATATTTTCTGCTTTCAAACAATTTGCAGAACGCACAGTAAGCTCTAAATCGTCTACAGAGCGTAACAATACGGGATCAAACTGATTCTTAGCTTTTTTATCAGAACGTGATTCTTCAAATTCCATATTTACAAACGCATGTAGCTGCCGTTGTAAAATATATGCTGAATAACGTATCGCTTCTTCTGGATCAATCGCACCATTCGTCGTCAAATCTAGTGTCAAACGATCTAAGTTCGTATGATTGTCCACACGAGTATTATCCACAAAATAGGCTACTTGCTTTATAGGTGAGAAAGACGCATCCATTTTTAAGGTGCCAACTAATTTATTTTGTTGTTCCTCATCAACGTAAGCATCAAAGTCGTTCGCTAAACGAAAACCAACCCCTCGCTCAACCGTCAAGGTCATATTGATTTTACCGTTTTCATTTAATGTAGCAATCACCAAGTCAGGATTACAAACTTCAACACCATGCGTTAACTGGATATCAGACGCCTTCACGACACATGGGCCTTTCTTTTGCAGCGTTAAAGTTGCAATTTCACTCACAGGCATACGCAAAGCTACTTGTTTGAGGTTCAGTAATATATCGAGCACATCTTGCTGCACTCCTTCCATACTACCATACTCATGAACTACTCCATCTATTGCTACTTCAGTAATCGCCGCACCCGGCATAGAAGATAACAAAATTCGACGCAGTGCGTTACCTAAAGTATGTCCATATCCCCGTTCAAATGGCTCTAAAACAACCCGGGCATGATTTGGTGATTCAGATTGAACCTTAAGTACTGATGGAGTCAGCATTTCGTTCAGTTGAGTATACATGAAACAAGATCTCCAGGGTTATTTAGAATATAGCTCTACAACTAAATTAACGTTATATGATTGAGACACATCATCTAATCGAGGATTGGATTTAAATAAACCCTTCATCTCTGTCGCATCAACAGATAACCAGTCACAAGGAGCACGCTGCTCACTTAATGCCAAAGCCGCTTGTATACGCGCTTGAGTACGTGATGCTTCACGAATAGAGATTTGATCTCCAGGTGAAACAAGATATGATGGAATATTTACTAAGGCACCATTCACTAAAATAGATTTATGCGAGACCAATTGTCGAGCCTCTGAACGTGTCGATGCAAAACCCATTCTATAGACTACGTTATCTAAACGTCTTTCCAAAGAAATCATTAAGCCTTCTCCGGTAGAGCCTTTATGAGACGCAGCGCGTTTGTAGCAATTTCTAAACTGCCGCTCAAGAAGACCATACAAGCGCTTAATTTTTTGTTTTTCTCGTAACTGTTGACCGTAATCATTCAATCGCGCTTTTTTTTCGCCGTGCTGTCCAGGTAACTTTTCTGATTTACATTTAGATTTGTAATCACGAACACCACTTTTGAAATAAAGATCCGTGCCTTCTCGACGAGAAAGTTTACACTTAGGACCTGTATACTTTGCCATTAAAAAACTCCTCTGTACTATACACGACGTCGTTTAGCAGGCTTACATCCATTATGAGGGATGCCCGTAACATCGGAAATTTCAACTATTTTAAAATTTTGCGCAATTAACTCTCGAACACTAGATTCACGTCCAGGGCCAGGGCCATCCACAAAAACCGCCACAGATTTCATGCCAAATTCTTTCGCTACTAACGACGCACGTTCAGTAGCTATTTGAGCAGCATGAGGCGTACTTTTTCGAGATCCTCGAAATCCAGAACCCCCTGAAGTCGCCCAGCACAAGGTGTTACCCTGTCTATCGGTAAAATTTATAATGGTGTTATTAAAAGACGCGTGTATATGCACTAAACCATCTGTAACAACCCGCTTTACTTTCTTCTTCGATTTTTGCTGCTTAGCTTTGCTCATATGCCTTCCAACTGTAGACTATTAAAATTATTTCACTACTGCTTTACGTCTGCCCTTTCTCGTACGTGCATTGGTTTTAGTACGCTGTCCTCTCACCGGCAATCCACGTCTATGACGTTGACCTCGATAACAACCAATGTCCATCAAGCGTTTAATGCTCATAGTCACTGTACGGCGTAAATCCCCTTCAACAGTCATCTTAGTGATTTCAATACGCAAAGACTCTAACTGTTCTTCTTTCAGAGCAGATACCTTCATTGCTGGATCCAAGCCGAGTGTTTCACAAAGCTTTCTCGCTGTTGGACCACCAATTCCATAAATTGAGGTTAATGCAATAACAATATGTTTTTGATCAGGTATATTTACACCAGCTATACGAGCCATTCTATTCTCCGTAGATATTTCTGACCTGGATACCGTTAACAACGTCTTAATTATCTTTCCACATTCCATTTTGTCATCAGTTGAAGACAATTTGGATGCTTAAGTATCTAAGCTGCTGTTTTACAATCCCTAAGGGGTCAGAAGCTTACTATTATTTCTTAAAAAAATCAAGCACTCTGCTTTTTTACTTTTATATAATTACCAAGTCCTGTTAGTCTGTATTCTTATCCCTGCTTTTGCTTATGGCGTGGTTCTTTACAAATCACCCGAATAGCTCGATTTCTTTTGATAATTTTACAATTGCGACACATTTTCTTAACCGACGCCCTTACTTTCATAACCAAACTCCATCTATCAATCAAAACAACCCTTGACGTGCCACATTATTAGTAGCGCCACCCTTCAAATTCGCCTTTTTCATTAATGAATCATACCGCTGCGTCATTAAATGTGCTTGTGTTTGAGCCACAAAGTCCATAATAACAACCACGATAATCAACAGCGACGTTCCTCCAAAGTAAAAAGGAACATGCCACGTATACATTAAAATTTGCGGTAACAAGCATACCAACACAAGGTATATAGCTCCAAACAATGTTAAACGTGTCATCACCATATCGACATAACGTGCCGTCTGATCCCCGGGTCTAATCCCTGGGATATACGCACCTGAGCGTTTTAAATTATCTGCAGTGTCTTTTGGATTAAATACCAACGCTGCATAAATAAAAGAAAATGCAAAGATACCTAAGGCATAGATTATAAGATATAAGGGTTGACCAGGCGACAACCACATTGCCACATCTGACAACCACCCAAAATACTTACCTCCGGCAAAAAATTGCGCCAAAGTTGCTGGCAACAAAATGATACTCGAAGCAAATATAGGAGGGATAACACCCGACATATTAATTTTTAAAGGCAGATGTGTGCTCTGAGCCGCATATACCCTTCGTCCCTGCGTTCTCTGCGCATAATTCACTCGAATACGACGCTGCGCACGCTCAACAAAAACAACTGCTCCGGTTACTGCAACCACAATCAATGCCAGAAATATAAGCGTCAAACCCTGCATCTGCCCTTCTTTCACCTGTTGGAATAAAGATCCCAAGGCGGTCGGCATACTAGATACAATACCCGAAAAAATGATGAGAGAAATACCATTCCCAATACCTTTTTCGGTCATTTGCTCCCCTAACCACATCAGAAACATGGTCCCTGTCACTAACGTAAGTGTTGCTGTAAAATAAAAAGAAACACCGGTATACAAGGCAATATGCTGCCCCACCAACCATCGAGCCATACCTAATGACTGCACAGTTGACAACAATAACGTAAAATATCGCGTATATTGTTGAATTTTTCTGCGACCTGACTCACCTTCCTTTTTTAATTGCTCAAGATGCGGAGATACCACGGTAAACAACTGTATAACTATAGATGCCGAAATATATGGCATAATCCCTATGGCAAATACGGTAACCCTGGATAAGGCTCCACCTGAAAACATATTGAACAAACCAAAAATGGTATTTTGTTGTTCATTAAAAAAATGTGCTAACCGTTGAGGATCAAGTCCCGGGACGGGAATATGCGCACCCAATCTATAAAACAAAATACCTAAAATAATGAAAGATATTCTGGTTTTTAGTTCAGCTAAACTACTCGTCGTCCCTTGATTAGAGGATATCGTCTTATTATTCATAACTACGCTTCAACATGCCCGCCAACTGCCTCTATTGCTTTACGTGCACCATCGGTAACACGCAAACCTTGTACCGTACATGCATGAAGAATTTCACCCGTATTCATCACTTTTACAAATCTAGTGGATTTACGAATAACCCCTGCATCTTTCAAAGTATGTAAATTTACACGATCCAACTGTAAAGCAGCGATTTCATGCAAACGCACTTCTTCGGTGACAAGACCTACGCCTGAACGAAAGCCCATTTTAGGTAAACGTCTTTGTAAAGGCATTTGTCCACCCTGAAAAGCAGGACTCACATTCCCACTTTTTCGAGCCTTTTGGCCTTTATGTCCGCGTCCACAAGTTTTACCAATGCCTGAACCTATCCCTCGGCCAACACGCACTGCTTTACGGCGCGAACCAACATCAGGTGACAGTGTATTCAACTGTAACTTCATTATGCTATCTCCTCAACACATACGAGGTAGTCAATCTTTTGAATTAATCCACGTATTGCTGGATTATCAGAATGGACTATTGAATGACGAATTCTGCGCAAACCTAACTGTTTAACAATCAGAATATGTTTAGGTTTACGGCCTATCGTACTTTTCATCAAAGTAATTTTAATTTTCTTTTCCATAACTAGCCCATAATCTCAGAAATAGTTTTGCCACGTTTAGCTGCAACGTAATCGGGAGTGCCAATTTTTTTCAGCGCATCTACTGTCGCCCGCACCACGTTATTAGGGTTGCTTGAACCAATGCTTTTAGCACAGATATCTTCAACGCCCAGTACTTCAAAAACAGCTCGCATTGCGCCACCCGCAATAATGCCGGTCCCTTTACGTGCTGGTTTCATGAAAACCCTAGATGCACCAAAGTTAGACACTATTAGCTGATGAATGGTCGTTCCTGCAAGTGGTATAATTGACATATTTTTACGCGCTTGCTCGGTCGCCTTTTGAATTGCTAATGGCACTTCTCCAGATTTACCTCGACCAAAACCAACGCGTCCTTTACCATCACCCACTACTACAGAAGCAGAAAACGCAAATTTTCTACCACCTTTCACTACTTTAGTGACGCGTCTAACGCTAACTACACGGTCTTTCAACCCTTCTTGTTTATTCGTATCTTCACTTGCCATAAGTAAACCCTTAGAAATTCACACCTTCTTCTCTAACAGCGTCCGCCAATGCACGAACACGACCATGATACTTATATCCCGCTCTGTCAAAGGCAATAACTTCTACGCCCTTTCCTTTTGCACGCTTGGCCAAGAGTGCACCAACTTGCTTTGCTCTTTCCAACTTTGAACCTTTTAAGTTAGCACGTAATTCCGCATCTACTGAAGAACACATCGCCAAAACTTGATCACCCTGAGGATGAGCTTGTACTATTTGCGCGTAAATATGTTGATTACTTCTAAACACAACCAACCGCGGCTTCTTACTTTGCTTTATAACAAATTTTGTTCGTAAAGCTCTTCGTATTCGAGATAGTTTTTTCTTCATTACGTCACCTTATTTTTTCTTGGCTTCTTTACGTACTATTTTCTCACCAGCATACAGTACACCCTTGCCTTTATAAGGCTCTGGTGGTCGATAAGATCGAATTTTAGCAGCCACTTTACCTAATAAGTCTTTATCAATAGATGTCAACACTATCACGGTATTGCTTGGAGTTTCTGCTTTCACACCCTGAGGAAGTACATGATCAATAGGATGAGAAAACCCTAATGATAAGGATACATTGCTTCCTGAGGCCTGCGCACGATAACCCACACCCACTAACTCTAAGGTTTTTGTAAACCCATGAGTAACGCCGTGAATCATGTTATTCACTACTGCTCGCGCAGTTCCTGTGTGCGCCCATCCCTTTGGATCCGTACCTGCAGGCGAAAATGTTAATACATTCTGGACATCTGCATTAATACTAACAGCACTGTTAAACCGTTGGCTTAACATCCCTTTAGGACCTTTTACCGTAACTGTAGTTTCTTCTACAGTAACTTCTACTCCTGCTGGTATCGCTATAGGAGCTTTTCCAACTCTAGACATAACATTCCTCGTACTCTCAGGTAGTACCCTTATTCCATTTTAAAAGAATGGAATTTAAAGCACCACGCCAGACATCATTACCTACGCAACTTCACAGATTACTTCACCACCCACACCTTGTGCTTTCGCCAAAAGATGCGACATAATGCCCCGTGAGGTTGAAAGAATCGCAATCCCAAAACCAGAAACGGGACTCAATTTTTTATAGGATTTATATATACGTAAACCAGGTCTGCTAATCCTAGTAATACGTGCAATCACCGGTCTATCTTTAAAATATTTCAATTGGATAGTGAGTGTCTTCGTATTATTAGACTCTGCATTCAGTGCATAATCTAAAATATAACCTTCTTTCTTTAATACCTGTGCAATTTGCTCTTTCATCTTTGAGGAAGGCATAGCAACTTCGAGATGTCTCATCTGTTGCGCATTTCTAACTCTAGTCAACATATCTGCAATAGGATCATGCATACTCACAATGATTCTCCAAAATATAGCATATATATACTCTTCGCACTTAAGATTTTAGGAAGGTTGTAACATACAACTTCTATCCTAATTGTCAGAAAGCTCACGAAAACAACTTGCTCGTTTACCTCTTGCCAATAACTCAACTACTCTGAATATAATACCATTTTACCAACTGGATTTACGTCCCCCGGGAACGTTTCCAACCATTAACTGCTGACGCAAGCAAATGCGACATAGCCCGAACTTTCGATATACTGCATGCGCACGTCCACACTGTTTGCACCGCGTTGTGCAACGTACTGGATTCGAATTCAGAGGAAGTTTTCTCAAGTTCTTTAGAGCTTCCTGTATCGTCTCCATATCATTAGAAGACTTAATCACCCCTTTCAAGTGCATTCTGCGCTCAAAATATTGATTAACAAGATTCTCCCGTTTATTCGCTTTTTCAGTCATGCATTTTCTAGTCACATTGGTACCCTTTTACTATTTAGATGTATCTCGGTCTTTCAGTGGAAAATTAAACGCCTCTAGTAAGACTTTCGATTCCTTGTTTGTTTTCGCTGAAGTAGTAATGGTTATATCCATACCACGCAACGTATCAATTTTATCAAAATCAATTTCGGGGAAAACAATTTGCTCTTGAAGACCAAAGGTATAATTACCTGTGCCATCAAAAGACTTCGGATTTAACCCGCGAAAATCGCGTACCCGAGGCAAAGTAATCGTAATCAGCCTATCTAAAAATTCATACATACGGCTTTTACGCAAAGTAACTTTACACCCAATAGGCCAACCCTCACGAATTTTAAAACCCGCAATAGATTTTTTTGCATTAGTAACAACTGGTTTTTGACCAGCGATTAATGTTAAATCCTGAACGGCATTTTGCATAATCTTTTTGTCACCAACTGCTTCACCGACACCCATGTTTATCGTAATTTTTTGTATTCTCGGAACTTGCATAACCGAAGAATACTTAAATTCTTTCATGAGCTGCTTAACTACTTTTTCTTGATAGTGCTTTTTTAACCTTGTCATCGCAATTATCCAATTAAACCTGATCAACGATCTCTTGGTTAGACTTAAAGTATCTAACCTTCACTTGACTGCCATTTTTGTCCACAAATCTAAATCCAACTTTATCTGCTTTCTTTGTAGTTGGATTATATAATGCAACATTAGACACATGAATAAGCGATTCTTTTTGAATTCGTCCACCCTCAATTTGCAGATTGGGGTTAGGCTTAACATGTTTAGTGACTAAATTAGCACCTTCAACTATTACTTTATTTTCTTTCAGTCGTAGGATTTTACCTACATGGTTTTTACTTCTACCTGTTGTAACAACAACCGTGTCACCTTTTTTTATACGTTTCATTACAAACCCCTTACAGTACTTCTTCCGCAAGCGAAATAATTTTCATGAATTTTTCTCTAAGCTCGCGCGTAACCGGGCCAAAAATACGTGTTCCAATCGGTTCATTTTGGTTGCTCAACAAGACAGCAGCATTGCCATCAAATCGAATTATAGAACCATCATCACGTCGAACACCCTTCGCCGTCCGAACTACCACTGCCTTCAATACTGAACCCTTTTTTACTTTACTTCTAGGGATAGCATCTTTAACAGTCACCTTTATAATGTCCCCTATGCGTGCATATCTTCTGTGCGAACCACCTAAGACTTTGATACACATTACTTTGCGTGCCCCACTATTATCTGCAACTTCAAGCACTGTTTGCATTTGTATCATAATATTCTCCCACTATCCACAACGCATAAAGGTTGCAGATTATATCAATGTCTAGCGACTTTTGAAATATATAATTTAAAATCAATCTAACTTACAACTTCCACCAAAACCCAAGTTTTTAATTTTGACATTGGTCTAGATTGCTTAATACGTACGACATCACCCATTTTACAAACTTGACTTTCATCATGCGCATAAAGTTTTGTTTGTCTCCGAAGAATTTTTCCATACTTCGGATGCGTAATACTACGCTCAATTTGAACAACGATGGTCTTTTGCATTTTAATGCTGACCACTTTACCTACAACTGATTTTTGAAGACTATTTTCTTCACTTGCAACAGAAGCGTGCATAACTTTACTCCGAGATTTCCGTCATTATCGTTTTAATCCGAGCAATCGCTCTTCTCACCATCGTGACTTTATGAGTTTTTTCCAGCATATCATTTGCTTTCTGCATACGCATTTTGAATTGTTCTTTTCGCAAACCCAATAATTCTTCTAATAAATCACTCTGTGACATTGCTCTCAATTCTGCAGTCGATTTCATCACATCACCTTTCTTTCTTCAAAAGCCACTTTAAATGGCAATTTTGCTTTAGCTAAATTAAAGGCTTCCATTGCTACTTCGCGCGAAACCCCTTCAATTTCAAACAACATCTTACCTGGTTGAATAACTGCAACCCAATACTCTACATTCCCTTTACCACTTCCTTGTCTTACTTCAAGTGGTTTTTGCGTAATTGGCTTATCTGGAAAAACTCTGATCCAGATCTTTCCTCCACGCTTAATATACCGTGTCATAGCTCGTCGAGCAGCTTCAATCTGCCGAGAGGTTAGCCAACCCCGGTCGAGAGCTTTCATTCCAAATTCACCAAACGATACAGAGTTTCCTCGTAAGGCCAGGCCTCTATTACGACCCTTCATTTGTTTTCTATATTTAGTACGCTTAGGCTGTAACATAACGATTCCTCAGCAATTTCCTTTAATAAATACTATTTAACGGCACAATATCGTCAACCAATACAATACCTTAAAAGTCCTGTTTTTTCTTCTGTGGCATTACTTCGCCTTTGAAAATCCAGACTTTTATCCCGATAATACCGTAAGTTGTTTTTGCTTCAGCAACTCCATAATCGATATCCGCTCTAAACGTATGTAAAGGAACACGACCTTCCTTATACATTTCGCTTCTCGCAATTTCCGCACCAGCCAACCGGCCACCCACATTAATTTTGATACCTTTCGCACCTAACTTCATTGCAGAAGTCACTGCACGTTTCATTGCTCGGCGAAACATTACACGTTGCTCAAGTTGTTGTGCAATACTTTCTGCAACTAATGTAGCATCCAACTCTGGGCGTTTTACTTCTTCAATATTCAGATGAACTGACACCCCTAATTGTTTAGCTATTTCAGCGCGCAGGGCTTCGATACCACCACCTTTCTTGCCAATAATAACACCGGGACGTGCAGATTGAATCGTAACCACTGCATTATTCGCTGGGCGCGCAATTTGTATAGAACTAATTGCTGCAGCAAATAACTTTTTCTTCAGAGTTTTACGTAATTCAATATCTTCATTCAAAAACTTCTGATAATTCTTATTAGCGTACCACTTTGAATTCCAAGTTTTGATAATTCCTAAGCGTATGCCAATAGGATTAACTTTTTGTCCCATTATTATTCCCCATCAGATACTATAATTGTAATATGACTTGTTCTCTTGCATATACGGTTACCTCGACCTTTTGCACGAGGAGACATACGCTTTAGAGTGGCAGCTTCATCTACATGTATGGTAGAAATTTTTAACTGGTCAATATCAGCACCATAGTTATTTTCTGCATTCGCTAACACAGATTCTAAAAGCTTCAATATAATTTTAGCAGCTTTTTTCTGTGTAAACTTCAATACATCTACCGCACGCGAAACATTCATTTGTCTGATAAGATTCGCAACCAATCTTGTTTTCTGAGCAGATATTCCTGCCCCTTTGAGTTGTGCTGTTACTTCCATAGCGGCCTCTTACTTTGTACTCTTCGCTTTTCTATCACCGGAGTGCCCTTTAAATGTTCGGGTAAGAGCAAACTCACCAAGTTTGTGACCAACCATATTATCCGTAATGTATACTGGAATATGATTTTGGCCATTATGAACACCAATGGTAAGATCTATCATTTCAGGAATAATCACTGAATCTCTAGACCATGTTTTTATCGGCTTCTTAGACCGTGATTCCATTGCTGCTATCACTTTTTTATATAAGTGTTCAGCTATATATGGGCCCTTACGAATCGATCGTGCCACGTTCCAATCCTCACTTGTATCAACACAGCAGACTAATACTGCTATATTACGTTAACAATTGACCTGGATATACACTTCTCACTTTTGAGTTTTCATCATTATTGCAAGTGCGTACCACGTCGGGAGTGTACTGTCGTACACTTCTTTGCTTTACGCTCTTGCACCTAGTTGAAAGCTCAATTACTGTGAGTATAGTAATTCATGCCCAGGCCCAAATATCACTACTTATCTCTTTTCCGTACAATAAAACGCTGTGTACGTTTATTTTTACGTGTTTTGTACCCTTTGGTTGGAACTCCCCAAGGCGACACAGGATGTCTACCACCAGAAGTTCTACCTTCTCCACCACCATGTGGGTGATCCACAGGATTCATAGCAACACCACGCACTGTTGGTCGAATACCACGCCAACGCGTTGCACCGGCTTTTCCAAGAGAGCGAAGGTTATGCTCACTATTACCAACCTCACCAATAACTGCACGACAAGTAGATAATATTTTCCTCATCTCTCCCGAACGTAAACGCACGGTAACATAAAGACCATCTTTTGCAACCAACTGGCCAGAGCAACCAGCACTTCTTAAGAGCTGAGCACCTTTTCCGGGCTTTAATTCTACGCAATGAATCACGGTACCAATGGGAATGTGTCGCAGTGGTAAACAATTACCCACAGCAATCGCCACATCATCTCCACTTTGGACCTGATCTCCTGCCTTCAAATCGGCAGGTGCTATAATATACCTTCTTTCCCCGTCCTTGTACAGTAATAATGCAATCAAGGCTGAACGATTTGGATCATACTCAATACGCTCAACTTTTGCAGAAATACCGTCTTTATTTCTTTTAAAATCAATAAGTCGGTATTTTTGTTTTGCTCCACCACCAATATGGCGAACCGTCAACCTACCTTGATTATTTCTGCCACCTGTTTTCTTCTTGGCTTCAACCAACGGAGAATAAGGCTGCCCTTTATGAATGTTTTTATGTACAACTTTTATCTCCCCACGTTTGCCAGGAGAAGTTGGTTTTGAAATTACTAGTACCATCGCAATCTGCCTTTATTGAATAGCGGTAAAATCGATATCATAGCCAGGCTGTAGACGTACATACGCTTTTTTCCAGTCTGAACGTCGACCCATTTTATTTTTAAAGCGTTTCGTCTTACCCTGAACATTCAAAGTAGTGACATTCATCACTTTCACAGAAAATAAGGACTCTACCGCTTGCATCACTTCAGTTTTTGTCGCTGTTTTTAATACTTTAAAAACAAACTGTTTACACTTGTCTGCCAATCCTGTTGATTTTTCAGAAACATGAGAGGCTCGCAATACCATTAATATTCTTTCTTGATTCATTGCAATTGCTCCTCAACCAATTTCAAGGCTGACTCTGTAATTAATATTTTTTCAAATCGAATTAAATTATATGGATCAACACAAGTCGCATCGCATACATCAAAATCAATTAGATTACGAGAAGCCAAATAATCATTTTCCGTAATTTCATCTTTCACTATTAAGGCATTTTTCAACCCTAACTCTTCCATTTTAACCAAAAAACTCTTTGTTTTAGGTGTTTCAGAGTCAAACTGGCTCACTATCAGCATATCTTCATTACGCAATAGCTGCGATATTATACTCCGCATCGCCCTTTTATACATTTTTTTATTCATTTTTTGTGAATAATCTCGCTTCTTTGCAGCAAAAGTCACACCACCACCACGCCATAAAGGACTACGAATGGAGCCAGCTCTTGCTCTACCGGTTCCTTTCTGTGCCCAAGGTTTTCTGCCGCCGCCACGAACTTCCGATCTGGTCTTTTGTGCACTATTACCTGAACGTGCATTGTTCAAAAACATTTGAACTGCTTGAAAAACCAAACCTTCATTATATTCATACTGGAAAATTTCAGCATTCAGCTGAAGCTTTTTCTCTGTATCTATTGTAGTTATTTCCATTACGCTGCCCTCTTCTGCAATTTGACCGCAGGTGTTACTTCTACTTTAGTACCAGGAGCTCCTGGAATAGCACCTTTTATCAACAATAAATGTCTATCTACATCAATTTTAACAACTTGAAGATTTTGGGTAGTGCAACGTACATTCCCTTGATGCCCAGCCATCTTTTTCCCTTTAAATACACGTCCTGGGGATTGATTTTGTCCAATGGAGCCTGGTGCACGATGCGATAATGAGTTTCCATGGGTAGCATCTTGCGTAGCAAAGTTATGTCGCTTAATAGCCCCTTGAAAACCTTTCCCTCGAGAAGTTGCAACCACATCTACGTAATCACCTGTCTCAAATACGTCAGCGACCGTCAGCAATTGACCGAGTTGATAAGCTTCAGTATTTTCTATACGAAACTCTATTCTCAAGTCGCCAGCCTCAACACCTGCTTTTGCAAAATGTCCAGCCAATGGCTTGCTCAAACGACTAGGTTTGACTTGACCTGCAGTAACCTGAATCGCCGAATACGCATCTTTCGCCAAAGTCTTTATTTGAGAAACTCTATTTGGTGTAAGTTCAACTACCGTCACAGGTATTGCAACACCACCTTCTGTCAAAACACGGGTCATCCCGATTTTTCGACCGATTAATCCTATCATTTTTCACCTCATATTCCACATTACTTTGCTACACTCTTGCACGCAAATTTCGGCCAGAGTATATATACTCTGCGCACTTGAACTTTCGGCAGTGTTTCCAGTTTGCCCACCATCGGTCATGTACTGAGCGCACATACTCTTAGATCGCTCACTGGTGCCTAGCCAAAAATCCAATCGCTGTGAGTATAGGCATATTAACACATGCACTTTATACCTACTTGAATATTCGACAGTGTTACTAACTCACCCGTCACCCTATGCCTGAGTCACAAGATGACGATTAATAGAGAAGCCAAACATCAAAGGACTAAGACTTTATTCGTCGCCCAAGCTAATTTGCACATCCACGCCAGCTGCCAAATCTAACTTCATTAAAGCATCTACCGTCTTATCAGTGGGTTGAACAATAACTACCAAACGCAAATGAGTGCGGATTTCATATTGATCTCGCGCATCTTTATTTGCATGAGGAGAAATCAACACCGTGAATTTCTCTTTCCGCATTGGCAAAGGAATTGGACCACGAATTTGCGCACCAGTGCGCTTAGCGGTGTCCACTATTTCTTTCGTTGAAATATCAATCAATCTATGATCAAATGATTTCAGTCGTATTTTTATATTTTGGTTACTCATAAGCCACCGGATTATTCCACAATTTTAGTTACAACGCCAGCACCTACTGTACGGCCGCCTTCTCGAATCGCAAACCGCAATCCTTCATCCA
The DNA here is from genome assembly GCA_030696465.1 of Legionellaceae bacterium. GTDB lineage: Bacteria > Pseudomonadota > Gammaproteobacteria > Legionellales > Legionellaceae > JAUYSE01. Next base: position 675 of record JAUYSE010000134.1, on the reverse strand, counting down.
TCGCAATCGGAGCATGCAATTTTACGTGTATCTTTACATTATCTCCGGGCATAACCATCTCTATACCAGCAGGTAAATCACAGGACCCAGTCACATCTGTTGTCCGGAAATAAAACTGTGGTCTGTATCCATTGAAAAACGGCGTATGACGGCCACCTTCCTCTTTCGACAAGACATAGACTTCCGCTTCAAAATTAACATGCGGCTTGATAGTCCCCGGTTTTGCTAACACCTGTCCACGTTCTACATCTTCGCGCTTTGTTCCTCGTAACAATATACCCACGTTGTCGCCCGCACGTCCTTCATCTAGCAACTTGCGAAACATCTCAACACCAGTACATATTGTCTTGACAGTGTCTTTTATTCCCACTATCTCGAGTTCTTCACCCACTTTCACTATTCCGGTTTCTACGCGACCCGTAACAACCGTACCACGACCCGAAATAGAAAACACATCTTCAATCGGTAATAAGAAAGATTTATCTAAGTTTCTGATAGGCTGAGGAATATACGCATCCATTGTTTCAACCAACTTCTTGATGGCTGGAACACCGATATCGCTCGTATCACCTTCTAATGCCTTCAATGCTGATCCGGCAACAATAGGAATATCATCCCCAGGGAAATTATAACTGGTCAATAGATCACGTACTTCCATTTCAACCAATTCTAACA
>JAUYSE010000071.1 GCA_030696465.1 Legionellaceae bacterium | reverse complement strand
CATGAATTCCCGCCTAATTATATTAGTGGTACCAAGGCTTATCGAATAAAGGGCTTTCGTAAACACGCATAAAGTCATCCTGACGCTCTCACGGCGCGTCCTTGCGCCGTGAAGGTTTACGAAAGCCCTTTATTCGAAAAGCCTTGTTGGCAACATTTGGGGGTTGGGCGGGAATGGCTGTTGACCCCATTGATTTATAGCATAAAAACACTATAATCCAAATCCTCTCAGTTCGAGAACAATGTTTATCTAGAGGGTGCGATGAAAACAAGAATATTATTAACCAGCTTATGTCTCTTTTTGCAAATCATTCAGCCCGGCTATGCAAAAACACTGTTAAAAAAAATGACCTCTATACAAAATACCGCGATTGGCAGCAATCAAGTGGCCTTTTCTACCTACAATTTACCGCTTTTTTCTTCTGTTACCGTATACTGCGCCCTGAACAATCAAGCAGATTTTTATGGATATATGATGGTTACGCCGTACTCTGGTTGGTTTGATGCTATCGATTATACTACCTGCTGGACAACAGGATGTGGTATCGCACAAGGCCCCACCATTTCATTAGGGCTCGCAAACACCGTTGTGCATATCTATGGCGTTACTAGAAGCAACCGAGCGGTCATTCTCACTAATTACGCCGATCAAGATCTACCCATTTCATGTTGGTTTTATCGATATTAAAACCGATATACCCAAAAAATCGTCTAATTACAAACTTGTGTTTGCACGCAATATCCATTGGCATCACACTGTTGTGTAGGAACACAAGAATTGGGATAAGCGGCGGCACCTCCTAATGGAACACCAATTACCACCCCTGGCGAACCATAATAGGTTCCACCATAATACGTGCCGCCATGGTAATATCCACCGTTGTGATAATCACCACCATGGTAATATCCACCACCCCCATGATAATCACCACCACCATGATAGCCTCTGCCTCCGCCTCCGCCACCACCATGCCAGGCATTAGTGACAGAACAGGCTAATAAACCCATCACAAAAATAATCGCATACGCATATTTAGACAGAACACAGGTACGCATAATAATCTCCTTATCACACCCTACTTTTCATAACCCATATGTTAAGTATAGTACGTAAGAGAGAAAATGCATGCTGAGCCAAAGCACCTTCCGCATCGCGGAGATATCGGATTAAACCACCACCCCCATCACTGCGGTGAGATAACTCCCCTCAGGAAAAACAGGCAACGTCGGGTGACAACTCGCAGGACCATAACTACCAATCACGCGAAAACTCTTTTTAACACTCAGTGCCTGCAAGTAAACTAACTCCAAAAAAGCATGCGCCGACAATGCAGAAGAACAATTACAGGTCATTAATAAAGTATTAGGCCGCATTACTTTAAATACTTCTTTATGCAAAAATCGATAATAATTTTTAGCTTGTACCTGATTTTTTTTAGAGGGCATTAATTTAGGCGGATCTAAGACTACAATATCAAACTCTTCTGCTCGATGTAGATAAGAGCGGGCATCTGCCTTAATAAATTCCAGTTGCGTACATTGATTCAATTGCGCATTTTCTTGCGCACGGGCAATGGCTGGGCCAGAACTATCAATGCCTAAAACATACTCTGCCCCTGCTTTTGCGGCATGTAGCGCAAAGCCCCCAGTATAAGTATATAAATCTAACACCCGTGCACCTTTGGCAACTGCGGCTACGCGTTGATGATTTTCGCGTTGGTCCAAAAATAAACCCGTTTTTTGCGCGGTTGAAAAATCAATTTTAAAGAGGAGATCCTGTTCTTTAACAATCATTTGTTTATCATAGGAAACCTCTGTATCTTGCTCCCAACCATCCTGTAACAATGGTTTTTTTTGTGCCATCCAAAGAATTTCCGTATCAGGTAATAAGGTTTTTAAACATTCCAGTATCACGGCCTGATTGGCTTGTACCCAAAAAGCAGAGCTAGATACCACACACAGAGTATCAAATTTATCAATGGTTAAACCCGACAAACCATCTGCTTCACTATTCACAAGACGAAAAGCAGTGGTATGTGCATTGGGTAAGTTTAAACGTTGTCGCAACTGAATCGCTTGTTGCAGACGATGCAAGATAATCGCAGCCAGTGAATCCTGATTAAAATCTTCTACCGTTCGCGCCAAAATACGTACACGATACAAAGAGTGTTCATTATAGACCCCTACCGCTAATAGATCTCCCGCATTTGACACCACGTTCACCAACATACCTGTACGACAACTGCTATCTTGTCGCAGCACGGCTTTCGAAAATATCCAAGGGTGACCTTGTTGTATAAGAGACTGTTTGCTGGGGTGAATAACCACATTTGGATTCATGAATGACAATAACCTATGATAAGGTGCAAGCTTCGTTGAGCTACACGGAGTAATATTTTATACTGCGCGTAGTATATCTCGATATGAAAAAATTTTATATTACAAAGTATTTTATTAAACAAATAAGAGCGTAACATTGAAACACCATTACCAAGATCTGATTTATCTTTTTAATCATTGCTTTGCGAAAGCACATAACACAAAACTGGTTAAAGGCGACGAAGAGCCCATTTATCTGCCTGCAAATGCCTCATGCCCTTATCATGCCATTTATTTTGCGCATGGCTTTTTTAGTAGCGCCCTGCACGAGTGTGCACATTGGTTTATCGCAGGGAGCGAGCGTAGAAAACAAGTAGATTATGGCTATTGGTATGAGCCTGACGGACGTTCAGCTGAACAACAAGCTTTATTTCTATCCCATGAAGTGAAGCCTCAAGCATTAGAGTGGATTTTTTCTAACGCAGCAGGATACAAATTTCAAATAAGTATCGATAACTTAAATGGTGAGAGCTACAGTACCGATGCGTTTAAAGCGTGTTTGATACAACAAATGGGGGATTATCAAAAAAAAGGATTGCCTCGGCGCGCAGAAAAATTTAGGCAAGCTTTATGCGATTTTTATGGGACAGCCGAACTATCTCACTTTAGTTCGGATAGAAATGATAGCGCAGATCTTTAAAAATACGTTACAATGACTAAGATCCGCTGATGTATGCAACTCAAAAAAACCGCTCATTATTCCCAAAATTATGGAGAAAATCATATGAAAATTGGTGTATTTGTAGGAAGTTTACGTCTTGCCTCTTTTAACCGAAAGGTTGCTACCACTTTAATTCAAGTTGCACCAGCATCACTGGATATGGAAATTATTGAAATCGGACAACTCTCTTTTTTTAATCAGGATGATGAAGCTAATCCACCAAAGTCCTGGATCCTCTTTCGTGAAAAACTGAAAACACTCGATGGCTTTATTTTAGTAACCCCAGAATATAATCGCTCGGTTCCCGCAGTACTTAAAAATGCCTTAGACGTCGGCTCCAGACCTTATGGGCAAAATATTTGGGATGGCAAGCCCTGTGCTATTGTCAGCGCCTCTATTGGTGCCATCGGTGGTTTTGGAGCCAATCACCATTTACGCCAATCTCTGGTTTTTCTCAATACCCCCTGTATGACACAGCCAGAAGCCTATCTCAGTCATGTAGATACTTTTTTTAATGAAAAAGGACAACTGACAAACGAAGGGACCAAAACATTTTTAAGTAAATTTATGGAGTCTTTCGCGCAATGGGTTAAAACAAACGCGAAAAAATAATAAATATACTCTCAGCAATTGGATTTAATGACCCATGCTACATATTGCTTTATATCAACCAGAAATTCCGCCCAATACCGGCAACATCATCCGCCTCTGTGCAAACACAGGGGCACAGCTCCATTTGATCCATCCACTGGGCTTTACCTTGGATGACAAACGTATGCGCCGTGCAGGCCTAGATTACTTGGAGTGGGCTAATGTTCAGCATTATCCTTCCTTTGAAGACTTTAGCGAAAAAAACCAACACCGACGTATTTTTGCATGCTCCACTAAAGGCAGTACTTACTACTCTGAACTGCATTATGAAGATGATGATCTTTTTTTATTCGGACAAGAAACCAAAGGTCTGCCTGAAAGCGTTCGTGCGCAATATTCTTTAATCAAGCTTCCCATGCAGGCATCTAGTCGCAGCCTGAATCTATCAAATGCGGCGGCTATTATTTTGTATGAAGCTTGGCGACAACTGGGGTTTCGTTGATCTTTTCTCGCAGAATTTCCTGTCGCTCGTTTATAACCTCAAACTAGCTTCTGAATAACTCCCTCCATATTGGGCACCAAAAGAACACTAAGGTTATTTAATGATGTGTGTCTCGGATCAACCTGCCACTGATTTACGAAAGCCCTTTATCCGAAAAGCCTTGTTGGCAGAGTTTTGGGGTTGGGCGGGAATGGCTGTTTAGAGTTTCGGTCTCTGGCATTTTAATGTTTTGATTAATCCAATCATACACCACTTTAAAATGCCAGACTAAGGTTGTGCCGTTTAACTTCACCGGTCGAGGGAACTTTCCGTTTAACCACCAACGGCGCAGGGTCAACCGATTACGTCCTATCATTTTTTCTAAATCTGTGATGAATAATACTTGTTGTGATATTTCTTGAAGGTTGTTGTCCACGCCTGTTACTCCATCTAGACCGGTTGAATTCGTCCAAAACAATTCCATATTACGAAACATATATTAATATTTTAATTATAATATTATCAATATATTTTTATTAAAATAATTATTAACATAATATATGAGATTGATTGATACTATATTTTATGATAATTTTGTTAGACCCTTGTTAAGGTGGATATCGCAGATGAACGCTAGCAAATATAAAGATTTTTCAAATAGACTCATTGAAAGCATGAAAGCAAATGGCTATGCCGTCTCTCGCTCTCCTAGTGGTATTTGTATGCGCACACTAGCTAAATTTGCCGGCGCTTCTGAACAGATTTGTCGACGCTATATTCGCGGAGAAGCCCTCCCCGATTATGAAAAAATACTGCGTATTGCCCATCACTTAAATACCGCCCCCGGATATTTATTGTTTGGGGACCCCGTCAACACCAAATCAACGGTGATTGAAGATGATTTGCTCCATTATATTTTAAGTAAAAGTTATCACCTCTATCGTGAAGAAACAGGAAATACTGACGACTATGCAAATTTCGTGTTAGAATTAATTCGTGATGTTCGTGAAATTGACACATCCAAAGAAAACCTAGAAAAAATTATTAATTTGGCGGTAAGCTCTATTTCTTCATATAAGCGCCAGAAAAAAGCCGTATAATTCTGAGATGTGTGACACCCATGGATTCAAGTAATTCAGAGTTCAAGCTTCATCCCAAAGCCCAAGATCTACTCTTTCAATACTACCGTACCCTTTCAAGAATATTCAACGATGTACTTGGGCATCTTGAAATTGATTATATTTCAATTACCTTATTAAACGACCAAAATGAGTTACTGTTTTTATCTTCTAGACCCTCGATTGAATGTAATCTGATTGAGCATCACTTATGGTCTTTTGATCGGAGTTTACACGCAGATTTTTTCCAGAAAAACACCGCACAATTATGGGAAACCTTATATCCTGAAAAATGGCGAACTCAATTACGTCATTACAAACAAGAAATTCCTGGATACAGTATGGGCGTTTCTATCCCCTCCTCTTTTGAGGAATATCGTGTCGTGTATTCTTTTGCCTTAAAATCAAACAACGCCATCATCAAAAACAATATTATGCATAAAATCGAGATCCTCTTGCGTATGGGACGTTTTTGCTTACAGAATATTATCAAAAAAATTCCTTTACCGGATAGAACGACAGAAAATACAAGCATCTTGACCGGAAAAAAGCCTTCATTAACTCTTATTACTAATCAGCAGGTGCATTATGAAAAATCTACTTGAAAAAGAGGATTCACGTTTGAGAGAACAAGCCGCGTTGGTACCAGAATCTGAATTCAACAGCGCCTGGTTAACAGTACTTGCTGCAGATATGCTTGCTATTATGCAAGAGAAAGGGGCGATTGGGGTTGCTGCACCACAAATTGGTATTTCTAAACGCGTGATTGTGTTTGGAACCTCTTACACTAAACGACGAAAACCAGAAGTACATATTCCCGATACCGTCCTGATTAATCCGACTTTGACGGTGTTATCTACTGAAAAAACCTCTGAGTATGAAGGCTGCCTCAATTGCGGCATGCTGATGGGGCAAGTCCCGCGCGCGGTGCACATTGAGTACTCTGGTTATGATTTGCAAGGAAACTTTATCTGCAAACAAGTAAGTGGGCTTGAAGCACGCATTTTACAACATGAGATCGATCATTTGGATGGGGTGCTTTTTTTGGACCGTATTGAAGATCCTAGTACTTTAACAACCTACGACGAATTACAAAAAAGGCACAGTCCCAATGAGAAATAAAACCCGCATTATTTGCGCTGGCATGTTAGGTAATTTAATTGAATCTTTTGATATGGCCATTTGTGGCCTACTCTCAGTCTATTTTGCTCAATATTTAATGGGAAGTATACCTACAGGGCTACTGATGGTCTTTGTTACTTTTTTTGCAGGGTATCTGGCGCGCCCAATTGGGGCGCTGTTTTTAGGATTGCTATCTGATGCTTACGGACGAAAAATTACTTTAGCCGCATCTATTCTCAGTATGGGTATTGCCACTACACTAATTGGTTTTATCCCTTCCAATAGTATAATTGGTATAGCATCTATGCTTAGCCTACTGCTGTTACGAATTATTCAAAGTTTCTCTTCTGGAGCAGAATATCTCAACTCATCTGCATACTTGGTAGAAAACGCTGAGGCCGCACATAAAGGATACTCCGGCAGTTGGGCTTCTTTTGGATCGATGTCTGGTCTCTTGGTCGCTTCACTTGTCGCACTGGCTGTTATCCAAACCACTCAAGCCTACCCAGAGCTAGCCTGGATTATCTGGCGCATCCCTTTTGTACTTGCCTTGTTAGGTTCATCCATTGGTTTATATATTCGTTTATGTATTCCCGAAAGTTTAGAATATGTTCTGTATTATGCGGATCATCCTAAACCAAGATTCAGTGGTTTATTACAAGAGTCTCTGCTCTATTTAAAGAAAAATAAACTCAGCGCTTTATATGTGTTTGCGCTCAGTTGTTTAGGGGTCACCACTACTTTCCAAATCTATATTTATGGACCCAACCAGGCGCATCTTTATGGTAATTTTAGCGACCATCAGATTATGATTTCCAACATTATTGCCCTCATCGTGATGCTGGCAGTCTTTCCTATTATTGGCACCCTCTCCGATAAAATCAACCGAGAAAAAATTGTAATTACGGCCAGTGTTGGCTTTTTACTACTATCTCAACCTTACTTCTATCTGCTGTCCTACGGAAGTTATTCCACATACCTCTGCATTCAAGCCTTAATCTCTATTCCTGCGGCGGCCTATTATGCGACCGTCCCTGTGATGCTTGCAGAAATGTTTCCTCTTAATTTACGTTGTACTGTTTTATCGATTTTATATTCCACGGCAGCCAGTTTGTCCGCAGGACTCGCCCCATTATTATCTTTGCTCTTAGTGCAAAAAACACATAATGCAGCTTCTCCTGCAATACTAGCTATGGCGTTAGTACTCTTTACTTTAATCGTGATGCATATAAGAAATCGAACTGAGTGTGTTGATTCTTCAGAGGTTCCAGCACTATAGTTAACGTTTTTCAAGTCATGTATAAAGGCTCGATATGACGTGTCTTACTAGGATTATCGTGCGTAACGCTAGTTCACTGGTTCATTGAATATCATTCGTTAACATCGGCAAAAACCCATTGACTGTACAAATACGTTCCTTAAAATCACCGATATCCCGAATCAAAAGGAGGAGGAAAATTAATCTACTCAGCCCCTTTTGGATTCCTTAACCGAATGGATTGTATATGGATTTTATCAGTCATCAAGAATTATCTACCCTGATCGGATTGCCTCATATCCAACAAGTGACCTACCTATTAGGCATCAGACCCTATATGGATGATGAAACGTTAATCGTTGGTATAAAACGTCGGATTAGTTATCAATTTTTACTGGAGATGTTACATATTGATTCACGCCCAGGTCTCTCTCCTAGCAATACCCCCAACAAACAGCAACTACGCCGAATCATCAAAAGATTAGAGCAAATAGGTCTCATCCAAATTCAATCGTCTAAGAAATATCTTATTTTAAAATGTCTCTTAGCACATAGTGCTCATAGCTGTAAAACAGCTGAATTCGGCTAATTGTCTTAATATATTACTACAAAACAGCATTCCCACGATTTTTACACAGACTTATCCACGGAAATTGTGGATAAGATCCCAGGTATTAATCCCGGGATGACACTTGTGGATGCGTAAAGTGAGTGATAATCAAAACAGCCATTCCCGCCCAACCGCAAGACTATGCCAACAAGGCGTGTCGGGTAAAGGTCTTTCGTAAACTTTCACGGCGCAGGGACGCGCCGTGAAAGCGTCAGGAGGACTTTATGCGTGTT
>JAUYSE010000221.1 GCA_030696465.1 Legionellaceae bacterium | reverse complement strand
CTTAGATTCTAATACGCCAGGGATCGAAATGACGGCTGGGCTCAAAGATTCTGAGGCAAAACAGCTGTTTACCTTGCAGTTAGGTGCCTTTTGGAATGGCTTTGAGCATATTCCGCCTTATGCTTGGGCGTTGGCTGCTGTATTTATGGCGCGCTTGAATCGAGATAGATCCGGTGCTGAAAAAATAATTTCAACTCTCAATATTACCTTTACTAAAGGTCGGCCAGAGTATGCGGTTGCTAAAGCAACACTTAAAAAGCACATGAATGCTGAAAATGTGCAAGAGATTTTGCAAAGACACGCTTATATGTTGACAGTGATGGCTTCTTTGCTTGAGGGGGCACGTGAGGATGGTGTAATGGCCAGTGCAGACTTCCTTTGGTTAAAAGTGGTCGATCGGCGTCTTTGGTATATGTTAAATAGCGTGGGTAGACAAACACCCTATGTTGAGGTTGGTGGGCCTTTCTCTCATTGGAAGGCAGAGAAAAAAATGGGTAGAAAAATTATTGTACCTATGGTGTCGGAGGCGGTAAAAGCGTTAAGCGTCGCTTTAAGTGAAGTGAAGCTGACCCCTAAAGAACTTGCCCAATTGGAGCCATAATGCGTGGTATAGAAGCCAAAAATGAAATAGATCCTTCGCGGCTATTACGGGATACGCGAACCTTAGGACAACGCTGTACGGATTTTTTAGAAGATCCAACGCATGCGACCATTCTTTTATTTTTGTCGGTTATTTGCGTATATGAGTTTCCAGCAGGTGCTATATGGATATTTATCGTTTCCGTCATTTATTTTATATACGCAGTTACTCGCAAAAAAATACTCCCCTTTCGTTTACCAAAAATTACAGGAATCAAAGATTATAACGATCTGATGCCTGGTACGGGCAAACCCAATACTGCGCGTGGTATTGCGTATTTTGGCATTGAAAAATCGAGCAACAAAGAACTCTGGTTTGCCAATGAAGATATGCGGACGCATGTCCTTATTTTTGGTTCCACGGGTAGTGGTAAAACAGAAACCTTGGTGTCATTAGCGTTTAATGCGCTTGCGCAAGGGAGTGGCTTTATTTATGTGGATGGAAAAGGCGATAACGCGCTCTATGCGAAAATATTCGGTATGGTGCGTGGTATGGGAAGGGAGGATGATTTACTCCTGATTAACTTTATGACCGGTGCGCGAGATATTATCGGTCCTCAAGAAAAAAGATTGTCCAATACCTTAAACCCCTTTTGCCAAGGTTCTTCTAGTATGTTAACTCAGCTAGTCGTAAGCTTAATGGGCGATTCTAAAGGGGGCGGTGATGGGGATATGTGGAAAGGCCGTGCTATCTCTTTTGTAGAGGCCTTAATGCGTCTGTTGGTCTATATGCGTGACCAAGGGGCTATTCTTCTCGATGCAAACTCCATTCGTGATTACTTTGATCTGGTGAAACTAGAAGCTATTGTGGTCGATAAAGTGTTTCCACGAGAAGAGCAAGAAAGTGTCAGCATTGAAAGTATTCCAAAGTTGGTGACGGACCCTTTACGAAACTACGTATATAACTTGCCTGGTTATAATAAAGAGAAGAAAGGCAAACAAGTATCGCAAGTACTTGAACAACATGGTTTTATTACCATGCAGTTGGGGCGTACGTTTTCTTCTTTGGCGGATACTTATGGGCATATTATCCGCACCAACTTAGCTGAAGTAGACTTCAAAGACGTTATTTTAAACCGCCGCATTCTCGTCGTATTACTTCCCGCCTTAGAAAAATCTCCGGATGAGTTATCTAACTTAGGGAAGATTATTGTTTCCTCTTTAAAGGCGATGCTTGCCTCTGGTTTAGGGGATAGTGTTGAGGGAGATTATCGCGATGTAATTGACCGTAAACCTACGAATGCTCCTACGCCATTTATGTGTGTTTTGGATGAATATGGGTATTATGCGGTACAAGGATTTGCCGTAGTGCCTGCACAGGCGCGTTCTCTTGGTTTTTCCGTTATTTTTGCAGGACAGGATCTTCCCGCCTTTCAAAAGGCTTCTAAAGAAGAAGCGGCGTCCATTGGCGCAAATACCAACATTAAAATTTGTATGAAGCTAGAGGATCCGACAGAAACCTGGGAGTTTTTCCATAAAACCGCGGGTGAAGCCTATGTGACTAAAGTAGACTCTTTTCAAACCGACGGCAGTGGTATGACTAATACCTATTATGATACGCGATCTTCTTCGTTTGAGAAACGCTCTCGGGTGGACTTATTAGATTTGAAAGAGCAAGTGGAAGGTGAGGCGCATATTTTTTTCAAATCTCGAATTATCCGAGCTCGTATGTTTTATGCGAATCCTAAGCAAGTCAAAAGACTTAAAGTGAACCAGTTTTTAAAAATAGAGCCACCTGCAGATGAGCTTATTGTGAAGTTGAATAAGCAGCGCGCTATTTTTCAAGAAATTATCGATAAAAATGAGTTAGGGATTGCGACGACTCAAGATAACGAAGAGTTGCAATTGATTACCGAAAAATGGAATGCAGGAACAGAAGAAGATCCGATAGAGCGTGGAATCGCAGCGTTGCTAGCATTCCATAAACATGGGGAACCAGAGCCTATTGTTGAGTTGACGGCAGAAGAAGAAGAGGCCTTAGGTTATATCACCATCTTTACGCGATTACGACAGCCAGAAGGTGCGTCGCCATTGCTGGTGAAAGACCCAGTTGCTTTTTCTGCCCCTATTTTACGGGTAAATGAGGTACGAAATTACACGCTCAGTATTGAACGTATGGCTGGCTCGAAAGAATTATCACCGGCAACAGTGGCGAATAACTTGGTAAAAGATATTGAAATTGCGACGAAATATCCGCCAGACGAACAAGATGCTATTGATGCTACGATGTTGGCGGGCATGGTCGATGAGTTGTGCGGAAAAATGAAGGCAGCAAAAGAGACGAGTGGTACGGAAGGCGCCTCAGAAGAGTTCTTGTAACGTTAGCCTTATAGCCCCTTACTAAACGCTATACGTTCTGCTACGGTTTCGCCAGGATGCTCTTTGGCATGCGCCTCTATCGCCTGGCAACTCTTTAAGATACCTTGACGGTTGGCAATTTGAATATTTAAACCTGGGCGAGCATTGAGTTCTAGCATCAGGGGGCCACGTTGTTTATCTAAAACAATATCTACACCGACATACCCTAAGCCGGTTAATTCATAACAACGGGCGGCGATGTCGAGAATAGTGTCCCAATAAGGGACCTGAATATCTGTAATGGGGTGTAAGGTATCTGGATGGTGGTCGATGGGATCATTATGATGCACGCCCCCTCTTGTTATGCCAGTGGCCAGCGATACTCCGACCCCTATTGCCCCTTGGTGCAGGTTCGCTTTGCCGTTAGAGTGTCTGGTTGGAAGTCGTACCATCGCCATGACAGGGTACCCTAGTAAAACGATAATGCGAATGTCAGGAACCCCTTCATAACTCACTTGTTCAAAGACCGAATCAACGGTAACGCGATGCTCAATGAGCGCATAGTCGGTGTGGCCACTCAAACTATAAGCACCCGATAAAAGTGAAGAGCAATGATGCTGTAACTCAGTGATTTTTAAAATGCGCCCATTGATTTGTCGGTAACCCCCACGTACTTTATCTTTAATCACGATGATGCCATCACCACCGCCCCCACAGGCCGGTTTAATGACAAAATCAGAGTACGGAGCTAAGAGCTCTTCTAAGTGTTTTACATGATACTCGTATTCAATGAGAGTATAGAGGGGCGGAACCGCTATACCGGCTTCTAAGGCCAAACGTTTTGTTTTGAGTTTGTTATCGACTAAGGGATAATTTTTTCGTGCATTATATTTTAAAACATAATCAGCATTGCGTTGATTGATGCTTAAAACCCCTTGGGCGCGTAAACGTCGAGCTAGCTTCCACATAGTAATACGCCTAGGTTCCCAAGGATTTAAATCGCTTTAGTTCCAGTAATCGATAGCCTTTATATTGGCCCAAAGCAAAAATGAGTGCTAAGAGTACCAATAATAATTCTGGAAAAGCAAATAATAGATATTGTAGTGGCGGATAGCTCATTACAAAGTAAGCTATCACTGCGGCCAGTAAGCTACCTAGGCCCGCTCGGATAGCTTCTGATGGGCCACGTTCATCCCACAAAATACACATACGTTCGATGGTCATTGTTAAAATCACCATTGGGAATAAAGCGATGGATAGGCCGGAGTCTAAGCCTAGATTTTGGCTGAGTACACTCATCATCATCATCAAGAGTATGACTATCGTGAGGATGGCTGACAATCTGGGGACCACCAGTAAGCGCAAGTGATTTAAGTAAAAACGAGCAAGTAGCCCAAAAGAGACGATGGTAACAAATAAGAAAATACCAGCGATGACATTGGTTTCTCGAAAGGCCAATGCAATTAAGACGGGCATAAAAGTGCCGAAGGTTTTAATGCCAATAAAATTACGGAGTATTAAAATGATAAACGCACCTACAGGGACGGTGAGCAAGACTTTATAGACGTCCTGTGCAGAAACGGGCAGTTGTAGTAAAGAAAACCGCAATAATTGAGAGTCTGTTTGTACACCGCGTAATTTTGCCATGGTTAAGGCATTCATGGGGGTTTCTGAGATGGTGAAGGTGTATCGGAGGTTTTTTCCGCCCATGACTTCGAATAAAGGCGTATCTCCATAGGCCCAGATTAAAAAATGTTTGGGCAGGCCCACTACATTGGAATTTGGATTGATATATATCCAAGACTTACCCGTATATACTGCGAGTAAGGGTTGAAAGCTAGTATGATGTGTAGGCTTTAAATATAAGCCCCATACGGGAATCGCATAAATGTTGGCTTGACGTAAAATGAGATTTGCCGCAAACAACATATTGTTTTCGGTGGAGACGCTTTCTAAGAGCAACTTAGATTCGGTTTTTTGTAATTCTCGAATGGTTTGTTGCGCAAATGTTTGTATATCCGCAGATGTTTGGCGCACATGGCTGATAATGGCGTGTACGGCGGCTTGTTGTTGTTCTGGTAAAGGTAGCGGTTTTATTCGAGGGATTTTATTGCTTAACTCTTCTGGTGCATCAGTTTCTTTGAAAATAGCGCGATAGTACAAAGACTGACTCCCATGAGCTCGACGTAAGGACCAAATGGTTTGTCGGTTATCCCCTTGTAAATTGGTAGAGACCCCATAATTATGGGATAAGAAATATTCATCTAAAATAGCGAATCCTGGGGGGCGATAGGGAACCATAAAACTTGCTTTTATGGGGGTGTCTTTAAACGAGTTAAAGCGCATATTAACTTCAACCGTCCATGTTTTCACGGTTTCATTATCAGTCAAGGGGACTTCAAGAACAATATGTCTGTAAAAAAAAAGCCAAAGGCCGATCAACAGCAAAGCGCAAATGAGGCCATATACATGGCGAGTGTGAGATTGCATCATGATTTATGTCTTATGAGAAGGGAGTAAAAAAGTATGCGCAGGATCCACTAAGCCATCAAAGGCATTAATAGCATCTCTTCCAAGTAAAAAGGCATAGTTGAAACGTTTTCGATTTGTTAAGTTAACACGAATATCGCGCTCTTCGTTTCCGAGTTGTACACGAATCATAACGACAGGGCGCCTCAGAAAATGATGTTTTTTTCTCGCAAACTCTCCAGCACGGGCTTTAATCCGCACTTTACCTAAATATTCTGCTTTGAAGTCAATCAAACCTTGTGCGGAGGAGACGGTAAAATACAAGAAAATTTTACCGTCTTCTTCGGTTTCGCGAATATTTTCGGCATTTAACGAGGCTGTTTTTGCGCCAGTATCTAGTTTTGCTGATAAAACACATTTTTTTTCCACCAGCGTAACTTTTTCGACGTAGCCATACACTTGTTTATTACTTTTTTCATTGGTTGCCACGGTAGCTCCTGCTAAAAGTGACAAAATTAGAAAAAAAACCACTTTCCGCATATATAAGTAATCCTTAAATATCTATGTTTTCAGCCTCCAAGGCATTTAATTCAATGAATTCTCGTCGAGGTTCAACATCATCACCCATTAAGGTAGTAAATATGTCATCTGCAGTTACCGCGTCTTCAATGGTAACTTGTAACATTCGACGAATTTCCGGGTTCATCGTGGTTTCCCACAATTGTTCCGGGTTCATTTCTCCCAAACCTTTATAACGTTGTATTGATTGTCCTTTTTTCGCTTCTTCCATGAGCCATGTAAGCATTTGCTCAAAAGAGTGCACGGGAAATGATTTTTCTCCGCGTTGAATATAAGCGCCATCTCCAACACAGTCAGTTAACTGATGATGAATATCTAGTAGTGTTTTGTAATCGTGTGAGTCAAAAAATTCAAGTGTTAGTAATTGATGATGTGCTTCTCCATGAGCAGTCCATTCGACCTGCGGAAGAAATTTTTCTTGATGCTCTACTATCTTCAGTGTCACATGTCCGGTTTTTTCTTGTAAAAACTGCGCCAAAGGTTGCGCCCAGGCTTGAATGAGCTCCTCTGTATCAGCATCTGCACTAGAAAACGCGGGAAGCTTTATTAGCCCTTGTAGTACTTCAATGGGATAATGGCGAGAATGACGTTTGATGATGACCTGTGAGGAGCGGTATTGTTTCACTAAGCGCTCTAACACTGGATTAGACATTGCAGGTACTCCTGTAGTGGGATAAAAACTTACCCCATCTAAGGCATTCTGGACTAAATAGTCTTGTAATGCTTCGTCATCGCGGAGATATTGTTCTTGCTTCCCTCTTTTTACTTTGTAGAGCGGTGGTTGTGCAATATAAATATAGCCTTTATGAATAAGCTCAGGCATTTGTCTGTAAAAAAAAGTGAGTAAGAGCGTGCGGATATGTGCACCATCGACGTCGGCATCGGTCATGATAATAATACGGTGGTAACGTGCTTTCTCAGGATCATATTCATCGGCACCAATACCGCAACCTAATGCCGTAATTAAGGTACCTACTTCTTGAGATGCCAGCATTTTATCAAAACGTGCTTTCTCTACATTTAAAATTTTACCTTTTAATGGCAGAATTGCTTGTGATTTTCTATCTCTTGCTTGTTTCGCAGAGCCGCCGGCGGAGTCCCCTTCGACAATATATAATTCTGAAAGTGCCGGATCTTTTTCTTGGCAATCTGCAAGTTTGCCGGGGAGTCCTGCGATATCTAAGGCCCCTTTTCGTCGCGTCATGTCACGTGCGCGCCGCGCAGCTTCACGCGCACGTGCAGCCTCTAGCATCTTATTAACAATTGCTTTCGCTGCTGCAGGATTCTCTAAGAGGAAATCATGCAGCTTTTCAGCAACGAGTGATTCAACAATCGGCTTCACTTCCGAGGAGACGAGTTTATCTTTGGTTTGGGACGAGAATTTCGGATCAGGCACTTTGACGGACAACACGGCACTTAAACCTTCTCGCGCATCATCACCAATGGTGGTTACTTTTTGTTTTTTAGCCAAGCCTTCTTGTTCAATATATTGATTGAGGGTTCGCGTTAATGCCGCACGAAATCCGGCAACGTGCGTACCACCTGCTTGTTGAGGAATAGTGTTGGTAAAGCAATAAAGAGTTTCTTGATAGGTGTCATTCCATTGTATGGCTAAGTCGACGGTCACCCCGTCTTTTTCTCCACTAAAGGCAAATACGGTTGGAATAATAACAGTCTTATTCCGATTTAAGTGTTCTACAAATGCTTTAATCCCGCCTTCATAACAAAAAATATCTTCTCGAGAAGTACGTTCTTCTTTAAGATGAATACGAATGCCCGAGTTTAAAAACGAGAGCTCACGTAATCGTTTCGCCAAAATATCATAATGAAATGCAATGTTTGAGAAAGTGTCTGCGCTAGGTTTGAAGTGTATCTCAGTACCTTGTTTGTTACTTTTTCCGGTGATAGAAAGTGGAGCAGCAGGCTCACCATGCTGATATTGTTGCTCGTATACGTTGCCATTTCTATGAATTTTTAGGTGTAGTGTTTCAGAGAGCGCATTGACAACAGACACCCCGACGCCGTGTAAACCACCAGAAACTTTATAAGTTTCATCATCAAATTTACCGCCAGCATGTAACACTGTCATGATGACTTCTGCCGCAGAGCGACCTTCTTCTGCATGAATATCTACAGGGATTCCTCGACCATCATCAGTGACTGTAATGGATTCATCGGCATGCATAATAACGAGGATATTACGACAAAAACCAGCTAAGGCTTCGTCGATAGCATTATCGACTACTTCAAAGACCATGTGATGCAAGCCGGTGCCATCATCGGTATCTCCGATATACATCCCAGGACGCTTGCGAACGGCGTCTAAGCCTTTCAGTACTTTAATATTCGATGAATCATAGGTAGTTGCTGTGCTCATAAGAATGCTCTTTTTGTGGCAGATCCTCAAACTAAAGAATATTTTACCATGCTTAGGAGTCATGCAACAACAAGTTACACGTTAGAAACATCACGAAAGTAGGATCTGTGTAATTATGTTACGCATAATTACGCAGCTCCTTATTGCAGACGTACACGTTAATAGCCTAATATTGAAGATAGATATTTTCTTTTAGTGAGCCAGGGTTGGTCTCATTAATTTTAGAACGGCTTGACCTGATTTATTTGAGCGTCATTCAAGGGTATAATGGGATAATCAGTATAAAAAATCGGGAGTGGCTTATGCAAATTAGTTGGAGCTTCGTGCTAAATGTCTTAATGCTAGTGGGCGTTGTGGTGGCGATTACTCGAGTAATTCGGAGCAGAAAAGAAAATCCTATTCTAGATGCGATTGTTCAAAAGCCATTTTTGAGCGAGACAGAGATCAAAGTACCAGATGATATTATTGCTATCCGTAAAGTAGCTGCAGAAGAGGTTTTGAATCGACCACAAGCGGCTGCTGTGGCACCGAAAATAGTGCCGCGGCCAGTTATTAAAGAAGAACCGCCTACATCAGAACTCCCTGCGCACCCGTCTCAAAAGCCTCTCGTATTATTTTTATTGGCACCGGAAAATCGAGAGCTAGAAGGATATGAGTTATTACAAACTATTTTAGCATGTGGGCTACGTTTTGGTGAGGGGCAGTTGTTCCACAGGCATCAGTTTTCAAATGGACAGGGCGAAGTGCTCTGTAGTTTAGCGACAGCGACAGCGACCGGGACATTCGACCTACAAAATATTGGAGACTTTAGTGCGCGTGGTTTGTGTCTATATATGAACGTAACGCAAAACCTGGAGGCAAACCAGCGTTGTTTTGAGGCGTTTATGGATACTGCAAAATGTTTGGGTGAAAGTTTAAATGCCCGTTTATTGGACGACAAAAAAAATGTTTTCGATGAAGTGGCCTATGTACAATACAAAAGCCGCCTACAAGTAGGGCAGGCTATATGATGGATTTATCATGGGTTTCACAGGTTTTTGGGCAAACATTCCCCAGTACTTTGACCTTAACAGGGGTATGTATTGACAGCCGCCAAGTACAACCAGGGCATTTATTTGTCGCCTTACTTGGTGAGCGTTTTGATGGTCATGATTTTGTAGAAGAAGCTCTGCATCATGGGGCCGTCGCAGTACTGGCCTCTAAGCCCTTACCCAATATATCAGTCCCTGTCATTCTGGTGCTCGATACTTTCCTCGCGTTACGGCAATTGGCACATGCATATCGTAAAATTTGCGCTATTAAAACGATTGCGTTAACCGGAAGTAATGGTAAAACCTCCGTGAAAGAAATGATTTCATGTATTTTACCCTCTCCTGCATTTTCTTCTCGAGGGAATCTCAATAATCATATTGGCGTTCCGTTAAGTATCTTGCAAGTGCGCCCAGAAGATCGTTACGCTGTCTTCGAATTAGGGGCAAATCATATAGGTGAGATTGCTCAGAATGCGGAGTTGGTTGCCCCACAGGTGGTGCTTGTGAATAATATTGGGCCGGCTCATATCGGGGAGTTTGGCTCTATTGAAGGCGTTGCGTGCGCAAAAGGAGAAATATATCAAGCTTTAAGCGCAGAGGGTATTGCCGTTGTTAATGACGACGATGCGTATGCACATTTTTGGGATAGCATTATTCAAGAAAAGGCAGGGGTGTGGCGCTTTTCAGTCGCAGCACCTACAGAAGAAGCGCGCGCAGGTGAAAAAAGAGTATATGCTTCGAAAGTGTCTTTAAATGAACACGGCTGTGTACGGTTTATCTTACATCTACCAGATGGGAGTCAGTCCCCTATTCAGTTACAAGTGACAGGCCTCCATATGTTGTCAAATGCCTTGGCGGCAGCAAGTGCAACGGCAGCACTTGGAATTTCATCGGATTTAATTGTACAGGGATTGCAAACCTTTACTGGGGTGGCTGGGCGCTTAACTTTGCTACCAGGGAAGAATGGCTCAATATTAATAGATGATAGCTATAATGCAAATTTGGCCTCCACTTTAGCGGCATTGGCGGTTTTGGCGCATAGACCGGGAAAACGTATTTTTGTTTTTGGAGATATGGGAGAATTGGGCGAATGGACCCAAGAACATCATGAAGTCGTTGGACGTACCGCACGTGAATACAACATAGAGGGTTTAATGACCTGTGGCACGCATAGCAAGTTTGCGTCAGCAGCTTTTGGAGTAGGTGCTACCCATTTTGCGACACAAGCGGAATTGGTAACGGCAATAACACTTTTGTTAGATGCAAATACAAGCGTATTATTAAAAGGTTCTCGGTCTTCGCGGATCGAGCATATTACGCAACAACTTATGGTGGTTTCGGAGGCTGCGGATGCGGTCTCTTCTCTTCATTAAAGTGTGAGACTAAAAGGAGTCGTAAAAAATATGTTATATTGGTTAACGCAATGTTTTCAAGCGCATTATCATGTTTTACGCGTGTTTCAGTATCTCACTTTTCGTTCTATTTTAGCTGCGCTGACGGCGTTGCTTATCAGTTTATGTTTTGGCCCTCTCATGATACAACGATTACGAGCGCTGCATGTAGGACAGATGGTTCGAGATGATGGTCCAAAGAGCCATTTATCTAAAGCCGGTACTCCGACGATGGGTGGACTGCTGATTCTCGTCGCGATGATGCTGAGCTGTGGCCTGTGGGGAGATTTACGACAACCAGCATTATTATTAGTGATGTTGGTAACCATTGGATTTGGCTGTATCGGGGCAGTAGATGATTATCGTAAATTGGTTCTAAAAAATAGCCGAGGACTCCCTGCTCGGTGGAAGTATTTTTGGCAGTCACTGATAGCCTTGAGTGCAGTGTTGTATCTTTATTTTTCTGCAAGCCTTCCTATTCACACAGAATTAGCGATTCCTTTTTTGAAGCACGGCTTGATTGTTTTGGGGCCTTTTTTTGTGATTTGGAGCTATCTTGTGGTCGTGGGAAGTAGTAATGCGGTGAATCTGACAGATGGCTTAGATGGTTTGGCAATTATGCCCATCAGTATGGTTGCGGCAGCATTAGGTGTTTTTACTTATGTGAGTAGTAATGCCGTCTATGCGCATTATTTAAGTGTGCCCTTTGTTCCTGACACGGGAGAGTTGACCATTTTTTGCTCTGCAATGGTGGGCGCTGGTCTAGGTTTTC
This sequence comes from Legionellaceae bacterium, assembly GCA_030696465.1. Lineage (GTDB taxonomy): Bacteria > Pseudomonadota > Gammaproteobacteria > Legionellales > Legionellaceae > JAUYSE01. The sequence goes on along the minus strand of JAUYSE010000221.1, from coordinate 1,512 downwards.
TTTGGTACAATTGTTTTCCGGCGGAAGTCTTCATGGGCGATGTAGGTTCATTGTCTTTGGGTGCTGCGTTGGGCTTGATAGCGGTGATTATTCGCCAAGAGCTAGTCTTATTTATTATGGGTGGACTTTTCGTTTTAGAAACCTTGTCTGTTATCTTCCAAGTGGGCTATTTTAAATATACACATGGCCGTCGTTTATTTCGGATGGCTCCGTTGCACCATCATTTTGAATTGCAAGGTTGGAGTGAGCCTAAAGTGATCGTTCGTTTTTGGATAGTTACCGTGATTTTTGTGTTGTCTGGGTTGGCGACTTTAAAACTGCGCTAAGGAAATACGATGGAGATAAGGCATCTAGTAATTGGCTTGGGACAGACCGGGTTTTCGATCGCACAGTTTTTACATCGGCGGAACCTCCCTTTTTGTGTCTTTGATACAAGACCAGCCCCCCCAATGTTGTCTGCGTTCCAGACGGCTTTTCCACAGCAAGCCATTTATACAGAAACGATGCCGGATGCTGTTTTAGACGGGATTAGTGAAGTGTTAGTTAGCCCCGGGATTTCACCGCAAACCCCTATTATGCAGGAAATTGCTCGCCGTCAATTACCCGTATATGGTGATATTGAGTGTTTGGCTCGTGCGGTAAAGGCCCCTATTATTGGCATTACCGGGACCAACGGAAAATCGACGGTAACCAGTTTGCTGGGTGACATGGCAACCTTAGCTGGGCGTCGTGTTGCGGTAGGAGGCAACATTGGAACACCGGTATTAGACTTACTCGAGGAAGAGCCCCCTTTTGATTTATGGGTACTTGAGCTCTCTAGTTTCCAACTCCAGTATACCAGTTCTTTACGATGTGCTGCGGCAACCATATTAAATGTTACAGAAGATCATTTAGATTGGCATAAGGATTTTGCGGAATATGTGGCCGCGAAACAGCGCATTTATAAAGGAGCTCAACACGTCGTATATTTAGAGACCGATAAAAATACCTGGCCAAAATCTCCCGAATTTTCGGGAAAAAGCATAGAATTTAGCTTGGGGAGCCCAGCACCCGGTCATTGGGGAATATTATTGCATGCAGGAGAACCCTATCTGAGCTATGGGGATGAACGCCTAATGCCGATTGCTGATTTGAACATGCAGGGAACCCATAATTGGCTGAATGCTTTAGCGGCAGCGGGTCTAGCAAGTTGTGTCGGCATCCCCAAAACTTGTATTGTACAAGCATTGCAGCAATTTGAAGGTTTGTCTCATCGTTGTCAGGTGGTGCGTACTTTAAATGGGGTGGTTTGGATTGACGACTCTAAAGGCACAAATGTGGGCGCGACAGAATCGGCTTTAGTGGGAACTGGAAGTGGGCTATCGGGCAAAATTGTCTGGATTGCTGGAGGGCTAGGGAAAGGCGCTGATTTTACTGCAATTCGAAAAGCAGTGGCGGCGGAGGTGCGTACCGCGCTTTTGATAGGCCAAGATGCGGATAAAATATATCATGCGATACAAGATCTCGTGCCAG
>JAUYSE010000201.1 GCA_030696465.1 Legionellaceae bacterium | reverse complement strand
CATATTGGAACAATTCTTGCCATATTTTTTCAACTGCTTGTAAACGGTGATCATTGGTGCCGGACAATATTTTTTTTGCTGCTTGAAGATGGTGCGTTTTTAATGCAATACAACTTATCTGTGTGATCGCTACAACGGATTGAGCTAACTGCATGGCTAAAGGGAGGTCTTGTTTTTGATGCGCTGCCAGCATAAGTCTGGTTATTGCATTAAAATATAATATTGAATATTTTCCCGCTTCATTATCAGTCAATTTAAAGGCAGCAGAGGCATGTTCAAAAGCGAGCTCGAACTGCTGCGAGGCCGCATAACTTTCACTGAGTTGTACCAATGCTTGGATGACATGAAATTGGTTGTCGTCGCTATGGGCTAACTTGAGCTGTTCTTGGCATTTTTCAATGGCATGCTGAAAGTTCCCTTTTTGCCTTAACATGTAAATAATAGGCAGATTATATGTTAATTGACGGGCGGTGAAATAATTGGGGTCGACCTCTGCGCGCGCGCTTTCTTCTACGTGCTCATCTAAGAATTGAACTATTGCAATGGATGTTTCAAACATTTTTATACGAATATCTATGGCATGATCTGGATGACGATAACGCAATGCTTTGCCGAAATAGTGAAGTAATTGTGCTGTGGCAGACAGAATCGGAAATGGTAATGCAAACAGTTTTTGGAGCGAAGGAATTTCTTGTGTGAAAAAATCAATACAAGGATAAATGGTTATCAACGTTTGATAAGCGTTTTCAAGCAAGGATAACACCCGCTGCTCTCGTTGCATGGGAGCGAAATTATATTGATCATTTTGTTGATCTATATAATTGGAACAAAGCACGGCCTCATTGAGTAATGTGGCAACTTCTTGATATGACATTAATTCTATAGAGTGAAAATCTGAAAGCTTTAAAGTAATTGCGATTAAACGCTCTTCATTAATACCTTGACCATCATTACTAAACTTTTTACGATATCCCTGGCCTTGATTAAAAAAGAAATGATCAGGGTTATCTTGTTGGGCAATTAATTTTTTTCGGTCTATCTTTTGGCTAGGGTACAGGCGAGGTAATTCGTCAATACATACTAAAATAGGAAATTCTTCTTTTTTGAGTCTTCCTTTTAAATAAATAAGAAATAAGCTTTGATTGAAATCTGGGTTTATAACCAAATACGCAAAAGGTTTTAGTCTTCCTAAATAGTTTTTAATAACAACAGCGGCTTGAATGGGTTCATTGGGTGTCCCATTAGTATATTCATGGATACATTGTTCAATTATTAAAGGAGTTACTTTTACTCCATTTATTTTACAGTGTGACTCAAAACTCGCTCGACCTTGATAGCAAAGGAGCCCATCTTGCTCGTAAAATAGGTCACCTGTATTAAATACCCTAATTTTTCCTCGTTCAGTGACAATCCATTGAAAAGGACTATTGCCACTAGACGTATTTAGATATCCTTCGGTTAAATAAGGAGATTCTATACAGAGTATATTATTTTCAAGTAGGTGATAATGAACCTCATTCCCGAACGGAGGGCCTATTGGAACAGTACCTTGTATGAGTGGAAGATTATTTACACACAACATACTCAAACCTAAAGTTGCTTCGGTTGGCCCATAACAATTCCAAAGCTTGATATTCAGTTGCTCGCAGACCTGTTTTAAAAAGGGTGTACATGCGTCGCCCGTTACCATTAAATGTTTGAGACCATGGCATTGAAGATCTGAAAGATTTTTTTCGACTTGATCATTCGTGAGTTGAGATGCGATAAATAATAGACAATCAATAGGTGGTTTTTCGCATGCTTTTATAATGCTGAGTATATCCTTACGTTGTCTTCTATTGAGAAAATGCAAGGTTCCTCCCATGCTGAAAGCACAAATGTATTCAGCAATACGGGCATCGTAGGCGGGGCTGCGAGTGATTAATATGTTCCGAACAGGGCTGTCACCAAATTGCTCTTTCTTTACACGAGCCCAATAGAGTAAACCCGATCCTAAGATGGGTATCCAGTTTTTATGACCTGTACTGCCGGAGGATGCCAAGATATACGATGTTTTTTCATCAGCATTTTCGTTATAAGTTTGCACTGGTTCATGATTATCATAGGCATTAATATGAGCTAATTTTTCAAGAGACAAGATGAGTTGTATAGAGGGATCAACATTGAAATCTGGAACTAACACCTCTTCAATAATAAATTTTTTTAAATCTAGAGTGAGAATATCGGCGCTTAATTGTTGTTTGGGAATATCGGTATCAAAGGGTACATAACAGGCATTAATACGGTCTAAGGCTAAGAAAATGAAGAGATGATGGTCCTCATTATCTAAGAGCACCGCCACGCGATCACCTACTCCTATACCGTGCTGTAGAAAATAGTTAGCCCACTGATGGACCTTTTTATGTACGGCAGTGTAAGAGTGTTTTACAAGATCACTGGTCACAATGGCGATTGCATCTGGGTGGCACTCAACATTGTTTTTAAGCAGCCTGTACATCATATAATGATCTGCTGCAACATTTTAGATTTCAGTACGAGCTGAATTAACGCACTTTTACCGTCGACCGCGAGTTTATTTTTTATATTGATGATATACGATTCAATAGTGCTTTGTTTAATAGATAGTGCGTGAGCAATTTCACCTGCATGTGATCCTTTGATCATTTGTACAAGTGTGCGTATTTCCATTTTTGAGAGGGTGATTGCTCCAAAAGGGAGTTTGATGGCGTAGCTGCGCTTTACTAGAAGCTCATCAAGTTCTTTTTGCGTTAATTGAAAAATAGTATCAAAATCAAGTTTAAGCAGTTTAGATTTTGGAGTCACAATACCCAAAATATATTGTGGTTTCTCTTTTTCCTGAAATAAAGGATAGAGTTTTCCCTGCATAGTTTTTTCAATGGGTTGATTATAGTGCGGCATAATATGCTCGCAAACATCAAGTATTTTACCTGCGTCTATAATTTGCTGATCATGCTCACGGTATTTTTTGATGTCGGCTTTATTTTTACCAAGATCATAATCACTTAATTGGCGCAGTTGATGTACATTCTGCAGTCCCATGAGTTGAATATAATTGTCATTCGCGTAACAATAAGCGGATTTTTCATTTTTTATAAATAAACAATGCGGGTGAGTTGGATTTAAAAGTTTAATGAACTCACTCATAGAGAGCGGTGCTTCAATAGTTTGTATAAAATGAAAAAAATTATCTAATGGCATTACACTATATTCCAGAGATACAAAATGAATAATACAGGTTTCAGGATTGTTTTGAGATTTGTTTTTGATTTTATTGCATCTATTGTAGTCAATATGAAGTTGATTGTCTAGGTTGTTTGTTGCGTTTGTTGTGTTATGAAGTTGTAGTTATCGATGGGTTTCACTACAAGAGGACTAAGCTTTCTTTAAAGGAGCAGTGCAATCAAGGATCGCACTGCTTTTAAGAGGTGGGTTTACATCATCGTTGGGGCTGGTGTGTTGACAGCAAGAATTTTTTGCGCTGCCTCTCGATGATTTGCTTTGGCTTGGCATTTTGGATTAGTGTCAATCTCATGCAGGATGGCTCGTGCAATTTCCTGTGCTTCAGCTGCTTGATCTGCCATTTGATAAGTATTCATTAGGCATACTCGCGCATTATATTGCACAATAGGCGCTTCTGTTAGGGGTGCACTGACCTCAACTGCTTTCTTAGCATAAGACAGTGCTTGCTGAAGATGATTTGGATTATGTCCTTTTTCATATTGTTTTGTGCGAATAATAGTTAATTGACTATAAGCTTGTGTTACATGGAAAGGGCTGCTCAAAGTTAATTGTTTTTTCATAAGCTCTGCGGCCGCATCAAATTCCTCGAGTTCTTGTAGAGAATAGTTGATGGGTAGAGTATAGGTGGGGATCCGATTTTGATAAGCATGTGGATCTTGTTCTTCAGAGCAATTGAGTGAAGCCAAGTATTCTGAAATACTTAATGCGTTTGATAATAACGTCATACGTGCTTCGAGAGGGGTTTGCGCATAGCGTTCAGCTTTCCCTAGATGGTGATGCGTTTGCGCTAAGGTAGAGAGGAGTCGTGGGCTGCAGGCTGCTAAATTCTGGATATCACAGGCAGGGCTTATTTTATTTGCCGCCCTAAGCCATTTTAAGACCATGGTTTGTTTGGCTTCTAGCTCTTCTTTCGTGATATTGGGTCTAGGCTCTTGATCTTTGTGATTGGACGCTAATACTAATATATCAACCATAGTCAATGTATCAGTGTCCACAGGTTTCCATTCTTCATTTAGAATCATATCGGCAAATTTATTCAAGAGCGCTGTCACTTTGGCTGAAACTCCATTGCCATTGTTAGAGAATTTCTTTCTACAGGCAAGACCATCATCGCCATCTGTTTTGAACCCTCTGTGCCAGCGACAATGAGACAAAAATAAGGTAAAACTACTTCCATGAGGGCGGTAGGGAAATTGTCAAAATGGTATTAGGATCGAACAACAGCATTAATGAGTTAAATTTAATCA
>JAUYSE010000034.1 GCA_030696465.1 Legionellaceae bacterium | reverse complement strand
TTATATTGGAGACGATCTCCCTGATATTCCTTTTATTAAAAAAGTAGGTCTGGGTGTTGCTGTCGCAAATGCCCGACCTGAAGTGCTGAGCGTGGCGCACTGGCGTACGCAAGCCAAGGGTGGCAAAGGTGCTGTCCGAGAATTATGTGATTTTATGTTAAGCGCACAAGGAAAATCTGAGATCGCGTTAGAGCGATACTTAGGGACGACCCATGGATAGTACACGGCAAGCACTCCTCACTACTTTCTCTATTATAGGCTTTGCTACATTAAGCTGGTTTTTCGCGCACAACCCCATGCCTTCAGATGTTGCTGCGACTGAACATAATATTGATTCTTGGATTGACCATCTACATATGGATAGCTTTGATGCACAAGGACTCCTGCAGCAAACTATTGTTGCAAAGCACCTCACGCACATTCCTTACCATCAACAACATAGGCTCGAAAAACCTGTAATCACGATACACAATAAAGAAGGCAACCTCATTCACATTACCGCAAAATATGCGCATGCTTTATATGAGTTTCAAAAAGTGACCTTATTACAACAGGTCCTCGTCACTCAAAGTGTCCCTCAAAAACCTGACAGCGTACTACACACCGAAAAACTCACTTATATCCCCAAAACAGAACAAGCACATATCCACACGCCACTTATTTGGACTCAAGCCAACACCACAGTGCATGCACAAGGCATGTTTGCGAATTTAAAAACCAACCAAATTCAACTTTTTCAGGCAAAAGCGAACTATGTGCCAGAACATACTTAAGCGATTATTGCTCCTCTGCTTGATCTGGCAAACACCGCTGGTCTATGCCCTCCCTCAAGATGCGAAAGAAATGGCCAATCTTCAAGCCGATACCGTAGACTTAGACGCTCAAAGCTATCATGGAACTTATCGCGGCCATGTACAATTTAGTCAAGGTTCTGCACATTTGGAGTCCCAAAGCCTAGAAACCATTATGAGCCCTAAGAAAGAACTTATAAAAGCTATCGCGCTCGGAAATGCCGCTGTCCCTGCACACTTTTGGGCGCTTACGGAACTCGATAAACCCCCTTTACATGCCTACGCATCTACTATCACTTATTATATGCATCCTCGTCGTATTCTCTTAGAGGGAAATGTCTCTATCCAACAAGGAGATACCCAACTGTCCGCGGAAAAAGTGCTGTATAATATAGAGGCACAACGACTTCAAACTTTTCCTCCAAAGTCAGCAACACCTACCCATATTGTATTTAGGACCGGATCTGAGATAAGCTCCAAGTCTGGACTCGTTCCTTAAAAACACTCCATTGGACCTATAATTATGCTGAGTGCTCGCCATTTAAAAAAATCTTTCAAACGAAAAACCGTCGTTCATGATGTATCTTTTCAATTAGCGCCTGGACAATGCATTGGCTTATTGGGACCCAATGGCGCAGGAAAAACAACCTCTTTTTATATGGTGGTTGGAATACAAACCTGTGATGACGGGGTTATTTTATTAGACGGTCAAGATATCAGTCATCTTCCCATGCACGAGCGCGCACGTGCCGGTCTTGGCTATCTCCCCCAAGAAGCTTCCATTTTTCGCAAATTAAGCGTCTATGATAACTTGATGGCAGTCCTAGAACTACGACCGGAACTCACGCCCTTAGATCGCGCTGAACGTGCAGAGATCTTAATGGAAGAATTTCATGTATCCCATTTACGAGATAGTTTGGGATTACGACTTTCCGGTGGAGAACGGCGTCGTGTAGAAATTGCTCGAGCACTCGCCATGGAACCAAAATTTATTTTATTAGACGAGCCGTTTGCAGGAGTTGATCCGATTTCTGTTATTGATATCAAACAAATCATCCAACAAGTATGTCAAAAAAACATCGGAATCCTCATTACTGATCATAATGTCAGAGAAACCCTCAGTATCTGCGAATACGCTTATATTATTAATTTAGGGCGTGTGCTTTGTGAAGGAAGTCCGCAAGATATTCTGAAGAATGAAGAGGTACGTGCGGTTTATCTTGGTAAAGACTTTGTTTTATGATTATTTTAATAGATAACTATGATTCCTTTACTTACAATTTAGTACATATGCTCGAGCAATTGGGACAACAAATCGAGGTTTACCCTCACGATGGCATTGATATCCCCCTTATCCGCGAAAAAAACCCTACCCATATTATATTATCCCCCGGCCCGAAAGATCCTGAGCATGCGGGTATCTGCCTTCCGTTGATTCAAGCGCTGTATCGCGACTACCCTATACTTGGCGTATGTTTAGGCCATCAATGTATTGCACATGCATTTGGCGCTCGTATACATCAAGCGCCTCTCATTATGCATGGAAAAACCAGCCTTATTGAACACCATGGTAGAAAACTCTTTCAAGGAGTTCCTTCGCCTTTTCAAGCGATGCGCTATCATTCACTCATTGTGGATATTACAACCTTACCCGAAAGCCTTGCCATCGATGCTTGGGCAGATGATACTATTATGGCCATTTCTCATCGAGAATATCCGCTGTTTGGCGTGCAATTTCATCCTGAATCGATCCTCACCGAATGGGGAATGGTATTACTACAAAACTTCTGTAACATCAGGAATTCCTGCCTTGTAAGGTTAGTGGTACCAAGGCTTTCCGAATAAGGGGCTTTCGTAAACACGCATAAAGTCATCCTGACGCTCTCACCGCGCATCCATGCGCGGTGAAGGTTTACGAAAGCCCCTTATCCAAAAAGCCTTGTTGGCAAAGTTTTGGAGTTGGGCGGGAATGGCACGGTAACATTATAAACATTGACAAGACAAATCAAATTAGGATTTAATGTCCCATTGTTATTTTGGGATAGAATTGATTTTATGCAAAATACAGTGATACAAAAACCTACTGGTTCTTTATTTAAAGCCTATGTAATATTTTTCTTATCTGCTAGCTTTTATTTATACGAATATATCCTGCAGGTCGCGCCAAGCGTAATGGCAAGCCCCATGATGCAAACCTTTCATATTTCTGCCGAAGGATTCGGTATTATTTCGGCCTTTTATTTTTATGCTTACGCGCCGATGCAGCTTCCTGCCGGGTTGTTATATGACCGATTTGGTCCACGACGACTAATGACCGTTGCCTTATGTTTATGCGCGTTGGGCTCATTTTTCTTTGCCTCTACTGAATCTTTATGGACCGCTGCTTTAGGTCGTTTCTTTATAGGAACCGGTTCTGCATTTTCTTTTGTCGGCGTCCTTGTGCTTTTGTCTCGTTGGTTTCCGCCGCATTATTTTGCACTTTTAGCGGGAATCACTCAATTAATGAGCTCTGTCGGTGCTATTTTCGGACAAATGCCCTTAGCAGCATTTATTGATATCGTCGGTTGGCGTAATGCCAGTTTTATTTTATCTTTGTTAGGTTTTCTATTGGCACTACTCATGTGGATTGTCGTTCGCGACCATCCCAATCCCTGTGCCGAACATAAAATCAATCGTTCTTGGTCAGAAGAAGGAAAACGTTTTCTTTTAGTATGTAAACGTTCCTCTACCTGGCGTATCGGGATATATGCCTTTGCCATTTGGACCCCCATTGCAGTTTTCGGCGCCTTATGGGGAGTCCCCTTTTTACAAGAAAAATATCATATTAGTGTTATTGGCGCCTCAAGCCTGTGCAGTATGATTTGGCTTGGCATTGGTGTTGGTAGTCCACTCTTAGGGTGGCTCAGTGATAAGTGGGCGAGTCGTCGTCTTGCATTGATATTAGGCAGTATCTGCGGTTTATCGTCCGCCATTTTTTTATTGTATGTTCCTAATATCTCTATGGCTCTAATGTACCCCATTTTATTTTTATTCGGCTTTGGTGCTGGTGGCCAAACAGTCAGCTTTGCGCTGATTTATGATGAGTGCCCACAAGAATTATTGGGTACCGCTTGTGGGCTCAATAATCTTTTTGTCCTCATTGGTGGTGCCATTTTTCAACCACTAGTGGGTGTTCTATTGGATCGATGCGGCGCCACACTCATAAACGGTGTCGCACAATACTCGATCACCGCCTACCAATGGTCGCTCTCTGTTTTACCTCTATGTTTTGCTGGAAGTTTATTTTTGGCATTATGGGGTATTCGAGAAACCCATCCCTCACAGAACCATTTCTCTGAGCATGAAGCCACGGGGTTAAGTTAATTTATGAGTGCTGCTGTACTAGATGGGAAAAAAGTTGCACATTCTCTACGTGAGGCACTCGCGCTCCACATAGCCACACATATTAAAAAGGGCTTACGTCGTCCGCATTTAGTGGTATTTTTGCTCGGGGACGATCCTGCCTCTACTCTTTATGTCCAGAATAAACAAAAAGCGTGTGAATCCGTTGGTATTCAAAGCACGCTGCATGTGCTGCCTAGCAATACTTCACAAGAAAAACTGCTACAACAACTACAGCAATATAATATAGATCCTACAGTTGATGGTATTTTAGTCCAGCTCCCTCTCCCTACCAGCATTTCCACTGAAATCATTGTAGAAAACATTCTTCCAAAAAAAGATGTGGATGGCTTTCACCCCTATAATATGGGCAGACTTGCACAAAGTCATCCTAGCAAACTCAGGCCCTGTACGCCTTATGGTATTATGCAATTGCTCGCGGCCTATCAGCTGCCTATTGTTGGTCAACACGCGGTTATCGTTGGGGCATCCAACATCGTCGGACGACCCATGGCCTTAGAATTAGCATTAGGACAAGCAACTGTCACTTTATGTCATAGCAAGACGCAACGTTTAGCCTCATTGATTCAAATAGCAGACATCATTATTAGTGCCACCGGAAAACCCAATATTATTGATCCAGAATGGCTTTCTCCTCATCAAGTACTGATCGATGTGGGGATACAAAGAAATGCCGCTGGTCACCTTTGTGGTGACGTCGATTATGATCGTTGTAAAGAAAAAGTCGCTTGGATAACCCCCGTACCTGGTGGTGTGGGCCCCATGACCGTAACTACTTTGCTACAAAATACTTATGCGGCTTATTGTGACAATTTAAAACTAGACGTTTCCGCCTAATTTTCTCGGTTTTTCCTCATGAATGTTCGCCTTATATTATTGGGCGGGAATGGCTGATTATTGCTGCAAATGCTTCCAGCTTTTGTCTTTTACGGATATAGTGCTCGTAAAAACACCACTCGAGGATTCCCTGTCGAGAACTCTAATTTGGCTCTCTACGCTACTTTAAAAAGGAAACCAATAAAATGCTACATCCTACAACATTTTTCGGTTCAACGCCCGATTTTAAGCGCCTAATAGAAACCTATTATCAAGAAGTTTTTCCTGGCTTAATGCTAGCCCCTAGTATGATAAATCAACTTTCATGGTTGCAAAATAACTCCGTATTTACCAGTCAAGCGAATGTATCCGCCCCAACTACCAGTATCAATTCTGAAATTAAACGGGTATTATCACGACACTATTGTGTAACTCTTTTAATAGAAGGCACCGAGAACGCCTACCAACGCTTTACGGTTGCACAAGCTGGTGAGCATACGCTGAGCAGGGAAAGTTTTTCCACCTTATCTCAGTTTATCTCTCGTTTATCGCCTATCGCTCAGCGCTGTTTATTCGCCAGTTGCTACATTACTAAATCTGACGAAGCTATTCGTGTACTCCATCAACAGAATATTTCTCTACCTTCTGATAGTGAGTACTTCATTAGTGATCTTGTTAAAAATCATGCGGGTATTCTCCCTATTTGTGCAGGAGCAAGTCCGGAAGTATTAGCCTTGCTCCCTTATGCTTTTTTAAAGGGTGCACACGCAAGACATATATTAGATATGGAGGGGGGATACAATATGCTCTCTTCTATACAACAGGCTATCGAAACACAAACGTTCTCTTTAGAACAATTGAATCTCTGGTTTGCTCGTTGGATTATTAATATTGCAGGATTAAATGGACACGCAAACCCACGAGGCTCTATTACACTGACCGAGCCTGTCGCCCAGTGTATTTTCGCCTTACAAAAAGAAATTCAAACACAGTTCTGGAAAGATCCAAAGCATCGAGTATTAGATCGCTATTTATCTTTCAGATGCGAACAACTGGGAGTATCTCATCCTTATCTGGCAAGGCTAGGTGCGTTAATGAGAAGATATACTCGAAAAGATGGTGCGGAGATCCAAGTCTGGTTTGATAGTCTACCAATCGAAACTCAAGGGATATACTTACAAAACTTTACAGTATGTCTATGCTACACCAGTGTAACACCAACTTACCAACCTACTGTACTTGAAAATTTGTTAGCACTACCCAAACAACCATGCTCTATTGCTGAAGCACTGACGATTTTCACGGAATTAGAATCACAGGCAACAAGCTTGTATGAAAGGGCAAGAGAGGACCGCCTTCTCAGCCCTAATACACCGCTATCTTTTATAGAACTTGCTGTCCAACCGAATTTATCGGTTATAGTAGAGTACTATCGCCAAAACAATACGCTTCCACATATAACGATAAACCCAACTGGTAAGCTTAGCACTGCCGAAAATACTGTTCCGGTAATGCAACCCGTCTCAATCCAGCCTTCCGTTTAATAACAAGGAAATATAAGTCAGAACCTTAATCTTCATCCCACTGAAAGCCTCGATCCAATTCGTCTTCAAGCTCAGCTTTCAAACGTTGTTTTTCTAAACGCCGCTCTAGGCGTTTACGAACATCGCGACGTCGAGACAAATGCTCCTGGCTTTCCTCAATACCATCCTGCATGTCCCAGATATTTTCTGCATTTATCTCAACATGCCCGCGTCGCAGACTCATAATAACACTCCTCTTGTGTGCTTATTTATGAGTATAGACTATAAAATGTGGATGGTTGTTAAGATATTCACAGCACCTGATTCAATACTTGCCCCAGACGACAGCCCGCGAGCGCAATCCGTCTTTCCGTAATCAGCCTTACCTGTTGACGATACGCGGCGCTAGGCACCACAAAAGGAGGAACCATATACGCGAATTCCTGCGCGATATGATGAGACTCATTGGCCCAGCGAGCGGGATCCATTGGCCCCTTAACACAAGGCCACTTCTTACTAATGCGCTTTGCCGTTCGTTTTAATACTTTAATGCGTTGTAAAGCACCTGATTGTAACCAACCACTGCCCTGATCCCAATACGCATGCAAATTATTCGCCACTGTATTGGTTCCTAAGTACCAAAGATTCCCACCCTGATCCCCCTCCGGGAAGCGTTTGCTATAATAACTAATCGCATGCATGGGTTGATGAATATCGCCAACGACATGTAGCAAAATTTTCAAGTATAAACGTTTTTGCGCCTCACTCGCACTGGGGAATGCCTGCATAGAATGTTGTATTGCCCACACGGCATTCTCAGAGGCTAGTGCTTTGGGAGGCGTTCCATCCACACTATAGGGGATATCAATATAATGATATTTACGATAACAAGGTCGAAAAGTCGAGGTACAACGCTGTCTATCTAACCAAACCGCTAAGTTAGCCCAGTCGGCTTGTGATACTCTGCGTGATCGCTCACGCATTAAATGCTGTACATGTACTTTCGCTTGCGGAGTGAGTTGCTGATAAGCAATCAAGGCAATGAGCCTATGTCCCGTCGCATTCCAGGCCCAAGAATACCAGGGAAAGCATAAGCATATACACCATAACAACCGTATCAACACAACACTATCCTAAATAAGGAGACCACGCTGGCTCTTGTATATCGCCTTGTGCCGAAGGTAGACGCATACGGATTCGACCATCTACCGATACCACTCCGAGCTCTCCATTTGCGCCCTCACGTGTCGCATATAAGACTAAGCGACCATTCGGTGAAATAGAGGGGGATTCATCTAATACCGAATGGGTTAATGGCATGATAGTATTTTGTCCCATGTTCTGCACTGCAATATTGTAATGACCATCCTGACGATGCAACATTACTAAATATTGTCGATTCGGACTCAAGGTTGCACGTGCGTTATAATCTCCATCATAAGTCAAACGCGTAATTTGATTATCACGCAAAGATAATTGATATACTTGGGGCGAACCACCACGACCAGAAGTGAAAATAATATGCTGACCATCTGACGTATAGCGCGGCTCAGTATCAATGGATGAACCAAAGGTCAATTGCTGCATTTGCCCTGTACTCAAATCTAATTTATAAATTTTGGGGGCACCACTTTTTGATAATACCAACGCCAAACTTCGACCATCCGGCGACCAAGTTGGCGCACCGTTGATTCCAGGGAAGTCCGTAATCAAACGACGACGACCGGTCGCTAATTCAATGGTATAAATTTGTGCTTTACGCTTTTCAAAAGAGACGCAAGCAATGTACCGTCCATCTGGCGACCAAGCAGGCGACATAATGGGTTCTGATGACATTAATAAATTTTGTGGATTATATCCGTCTGAGTCCGCGACCTCTAAAGCATAACGTGTACGTCCCTCTGGCAAATGCTGCACTAATATATACGCAATTCGCGTGGAAAAAATACCTCGTTCACCCGTCAGTTTTTCATACACCAAATCACTGATAAAATGCGCCAGTGGGCGTAATTCGGCTTGCGATACTTCAAAATCTCTTGATAATAAAGGACGCCCTTGGGTGACGGTATCTAGTAAGCTGGTATGCACACTATAACGCCCAGCGCCTATCGGTCGAACTTGTCCAATCACGACACTATCCGCCCCTGATTGTCGCCACATCATCGCGGACGCACCTGCAGGGCCAGGGATCAATTTAAATTGCCCAGATAAACGCAAATCATTGCGAATGACTTCTGACAACATTTGTGCTGAGGTATCTTGACCAAAACTATCAACAGCAATAGGCAGTGCCGAGCTCACGCCTTGTGTTAACTCTAAATCTAAGGCATAGGTGGCTTGCGCGCATAACCAAAGCCCCATACAACATAACCAACGCTTCACTATATTACCCCCTCACATTCTCTGGACGTACCGTCAAACTAATATCACGGAACATTGCAAAAGTTTCTCTATCTGATGGCACAGGAAGCGGCGATGCCTTATGGATGGCCATTTCTGCAGAACGATCCAGTAAAGCGTCCCCACTGCTGCGCAGTAAACTCACTTCTAATACGCTACCATTGGGCGCTAAACGAATCCGAAACTGACTAGACAAACCCGGCGCAACATTATCCGGTAGAATCCACTGTTGTCCAATGGCCGATACAATTAAAGATTTATAGCGATCAATCACAGAAGCCATTCTAGGATCAGTGCCCGTAGCAACCGGTAGTTGGCCACCGGTAGGCTGTGCCGCTACCGCGGGTTTCTCACTTGAAGAAGCTGTCTTAGTCACTACTTTTGCCGCTTCTGCTTTCGCCGCTTCTGCTTTTTTCTTTGCTGATTTTTCTACCGCTGCCGCTTCCAATGCTTGTTTTTTACGTAACGCTTCTTGCTTTAGAGTCTCTTGTTGTAACTGCGCTAATTTCTGAGCTTCAGCGGCCTTCTTCGCCTCTAACTCTTTTAAATGGCGCTGTTCTTCCTCTAATTGTTTTTTGTGGCGCAATGCCAAAGTATCATTTTGTATTTTTAACTCTTTTAAACGATGCTCTTCCTGTAAACGTGCCTGTTTTGCCATTTCTGCTTGTTTTTGCAATGCGGCTTGCTGCTTCATTTCTGCTTGTTTAGCAACTTCCTTGGCCTGTTTTAAAGATTCTACCGCCTCTTGTACCGCTTGCCCATCTACACTTACTGCGTGCACCACCGACGGGGTAGGTAAATTTACCATTACTGGGCCTTTCGCGGCCATGCCATTTTCTGGGCTACTCGGCTCCCAAAACAATAATATTAACAGAGCCAGGTGTAAACCTAAGGCCAATCCAAAAGCTTGGCGATAATTAATATCTAAAGATTTTATTATCATACGGTCACCTCGTCTTCCGATGCCTCTGCAGAAGACTCTGTGAGTAAGCCTACTTGTTCAGCACCTGCTTGTTTTAATAAACCCATGGCAAGCACCACCTTTCCGTAGGGAACCCCTTGATCGCCTTTCACCAAAACAGGTAACCGCTGATGGGCTTCTTTTGCCACAATTAACTCGGCCGCAACACGGGTTACTAACGCCGTATCTTCCATTGGCATTTCAGGTGCATCTGAAATATTCAAATAATAATTACCCGTTTTATCGACGGAGACAATGATCGGTTCTCGATCTTCACTGGATAAAGTTTCAGTACTTGCTGTTTTAGGGAGATCAACGGTCACCCCTTGAGACAACATAGGTGCTGTGATCATAAAAATTACTAATAATACCAACATCACATCGATATAGGGCACCACATTAATATCTGATTTTGGCGTTTCTCTCTGCCTTTTACGCATGCTAGCCTCGTACGGTCGCTGTCGTTTGTTGCTCTATCAGAGCCAATAATTCTTCTTGAAACACCACATAATTATCTAACAAGGTATTAGACGTTGTGGTGTATCGATTGTACGCAATAACCGCCGGAATCGCTGTAAACAATCCCAAAGCAGTTGCTACCAATGCTTCCGAAATACCTGGCGCTACCATGGCAATCGTCGCCTGTTGTGCCTGCCCCAAGGCTTGAAACGAGGTCATAATCCCCCAAACAGTGCCGAACAAACCGACATACGGAGAAATAGACCCTACCGAAGCAAAAAATGGCAGATGCAACTGCATTTGTTGCGCTTCTTTGGCTTGCGCAATCTCCATCACGCGAGTAATAGGTTCTAAAGCAATTACTTCGCCTTCGCGTAAGCGTAAATATTCTTTAAACCCTGCGTGAAATATCAAAGCGGCGCCATCTTCACCCTCTAAATTTTTATCTACATCCCCATAGAGGCGTGATAAATCTTTACTGCGCCAAAAGCGTTTCAAGAAAGCCTGACATCCCTGCGATTTTTTATTAAAAAACCAATATCTTTGGATAATTAAGGTCCATGACCATACTGAACAGGCTAATAACAAAAACATGACCGATTTAACGACCCAGCCTGCTTGTAAAAAATAGGAAAATAAGCCCACATGACTACCCATCTACTTCCTCCTTTGAGTCTATATTTTTCGCACTTGATATACGCCCAAAATGTTCATATGCCAGTGCGGTTGCTACACGCCCACGCGGGGTTCGCGTTAAGAATCCTTGTTGAATTAAAAATGGCTCAATGACCTCTTCGATAGTGCCACGCTCTTCACCAATAGAAGCCGCCATGCTTTCAATACCAACTGGCCCACCCTCAAAGCGATCTAAAATCGCCATTAATAACGTTCTATCCATCATATCTAAACCATGTTTATCTACCGCTAACATTTCTAGCGCGTCTTTTGCAAACTTCTCAGTAATAACACCATCACCCTTTACTTCGACATAATCACGCACACGTCGCAATAAGCGGTTGGCAATTCTGGGCGTTCCTCGCGAGCGTCGCGCTATCTCTTGCGCGCCTAACGCTTCTGCCTCCACACCCAACATACGCGCAGAGCGTAACACCACTTGGGTTAACGCTTCTACCGAGTAAAACTCTAAGCGCTGCACAATACCAAAACGATCGCGTAATGGTGACGTGAGCAACCCTGCTCGCGTAGTGGCGCCGATTATGGTAAAGGGCGGCAAATCCAATTTAATAGATCGTGCAGCCGGCCCCTCTCCAATCACGATATCTAGTTTATAATCTTCCATCGCGGGATAGAGTATTTCTTCGACTACTGGACTCAGCCTATGAATTTCATCAATAAACAACACGTCGTTTTCTTGTAAATTCGTTACCAGGGCCGCAATATCCCCTGGCCGCTCTATGACTGGCCCGGAGGTATGGCGCAAGTTTACCCCTAATTCATGCGCAATAATAGTCGCCAAGGTGGTTTTTCCTAGACCAGGTGGCCCAAATACCAACACATGATCCAGCGCCTGCCGTCTGTTCTTAGCAGCATCTATAAAAATCTGCATTTGCTCACGCACTACATCTTGACCAATGTATTCTGACAAGGTCAAGGGACGCATGGCTCTATCAAATGTTTCTTCGGAACGAGTGGACTCCGCAACGACAAGGTCATCCCTTTCTAACATAGTTCCCTCACCCCTTCGCATGCATGGTGAATATTCTATCATACTTCTGGAATGAGACAACCTATACGGGGAATTTCTCCACGTCTGTCCCCTTTTAATTTGCGCTGAAATAGAGGCTCGTGATGCACATAAGTTATCAGATTGAGTGTTACAAATAGCCTACGGGCACCTGAATGATATCTTTTGTAAGCCATTCTATTTTTTCTGCTTGATTTACAACAACACCAAATGGCAAATGATGTTCTTGAATAAATTCTGTCATCGCGCGCAATTGTCGCGCTAAAATTGTTGATCCATACTTGATTTCAATAGGTAAGATGCCAAAATTCCCCTCCAAAACCAAGTCAATTTCGGCACCACTGTAAGTACGATAATAATAAGCGTGCGTTTGTATCCGAGCATCTTGTAAACCTTTTAAAATTTCCTCAATCACAAACGCCTCAAAAGAAAAACCTGCCATGATACTTGACTGTAACTGACTTAAACTTCCAATATGCAAAAGATGGTGCAACAAACCCGTATCACGGATATGTCCACGTGGCATTTTTACAATACGCTTTGTCACATTATGTTCAAAGCTAGGTATTGATCGCCAGATAAAAGTACCAGCAGCGATATCAATATAATCTGCAATAGTGGGCTGTGTAACCGCAATTGAGCGAGCAATATCACTTTTATTCAAAATTTTACTTGAAAGTTCTCCCAACATTGTTATAAACCTGCGAAAAGCGATTTTATCCAACTTAGGAAATAGACTGGCTATATCACGATTCAGGTAAGTGGTTTCGTAATTAACCATCCATTCTTGATAATAACTATCATCATTCATCTGCCATGGCTCAGGGTACCCCCCCTTAAACCAGGCTTCTTGTATTTGATCAAAACTTCGAGGCTGAGATGCAATGTTAAAGTTTTCCTTGCTAAGCGGTTGTTTAAATTGTTGATAAAAATCACTGAGCGGCTCATGAAATAACTCATTAGCCTTCAGTGTACCCAGCTCAATAATTGCTATGCGCCCGGGCAAACTTTCTGAAACGTTTCGCAATAACTCAGTACTGCTAGAACCCGTAATTATAAAGCGTCCTTTTTCTTGTCGTTTTTCATCGATAGCGCCTCTTAAGACTGCAAATAATTCAGGGTAAAACTGAGCCTCATCAAAAATAATCTTTGATGGAAACTGCTTTAAAAAAAAATCCGGATCACGTGTTACTCGGTCATAATCACTGGGTTTTTCCAAATCAACATAGGTAAAATCATGCCCCACTGTCTTGGCTAACGTGGTTTTCCCAACTTGTCTGGCTCCAATAATAGCAATAGCCGGGAATTTTTTCATAAGCTCCAGCAGATGGGGCGTAATATTGCGCTGATAAGCACTTGACATATATTAACCTATATATTTAAAACAAATAATTTTAATTGTACATGTTAATCATCAAAGTGCAACCAATTTATTTACCCCCTCATTCCGCAGTAAATTCCTGAGTTAAATTTTTGCACAGGAATTCCCGCCTTACAATGTTAGTGGTACCAAGGCTTCTCGAATAAAGGGCTTTCGTAAACGCGCATAAAGTCCTGACGCTCATCGCTTGCGTCCTTGCGCGGTGAAGGTTTACGAAAACCCCTTATTTGAGAAGCCTTGTTGGCAGAATTTTGAGGTTGGGCGGGAATGGCTACCTATACGGAGGATTTCCTAATGACAACGATAAAAATATAAATAAACAGAATTCGTCTGTTTATTTATAAGAGGGATTGTCTTTGATTTACTCAGCGTTGCAATAGGTTTACAGTTTTTTAAGAAACTCTCTGCGCATTGTTTTGTATCCTCAAAATCAACATACGTTACTGGCTGCGCACTTTTGGCAGAGATGGTTTTCAAAAAATCTTCACTCCAATATTGATATTGATTACTTGCGCCACAGGGCAAGGCATATATTGGCTGTTCCGGTATAAAGAAGCTTAATACAGCGGCACTACCGTAAGAGCCTGTCACAATTGCTTGACCTTTTTTAAACAAACCTGGTTGATGAGTCGCATCCTGAGTTAAAGAGTACATAAGGTCTTTTTTTAAATACGTACTCAGCGGTGGCATATCACCTATAATCATCCCTACTGTAACGAGCAAAAATAAAGGAAATATACATTGAAAGAGCCGCTGATATTGATATTCATCAATAGTGTAACCAGCCATTAATGCAATATTGATAGCGATTGGGGTAAAATAAATCGTGCGTGGTGCCCCCCCAAAAATTATGGTTATAAACCAGAAAGCCAGCGATACAAATAGTACTGTCGCGTTAAACTCAAAGAATGGGTTTGTTTTATGCGTACGCTTTACCGCAGTCTTATATTTAAACCAACCCATGAAGGCTAAGACTAAAAATACTGAATAATTCGCCAATAAATCGCCAATCAACTTGAAAAAACTCTGAAACATCGAAATTTTATACGAAGTTAAACTATGATAATTTAATAAATAAAAGATCGTCGTCCAATGATGTTGGACATTCCAATACAGCATTGGAGCAATCATTATTATTATCAGTAAACTACACACATAAAAATGTGTTGTTTTGAACACCGCCCTATTTCTTGAAAGAACATACCATAAAAGTCCCAGAATACTTACAAGCGCCGTAAACTTAGAAAGGATCATCCCTGCAATACAAAAAGCGGTCCGATATAAATCACTTGCTGATTGTTGAATCATGTAACGACTAAAATAATAGAATGACATCACCGTCAATAAGTTGAGTGGCGCGTCATACGTTACTCGAATAAAGACGCTTTCTACCACTCGAGGCAATGTCGCCCAAATCAACACACTGATCAATCCAGTGTGCCTATTATTGAAGAGGCAACCTATTTTGTAAATGTAATAAGCCCCCAGGGTATAACACAAAAAACCAACAATATTGATAGAAAAATAAGTATTTCCAAATAATACTTGAGAGATATGGAAAAAATAAGCAATCATAGGTGGCCCATCAAAATAAGACCAATCTAGCTGCTTTCCCCAAGCATAATAATAGAGAGCATGCATCGTAGGTATCATAAAAAACGTTGCAATCAATAAGCTCAATAGCATCACTATGAAAAGAAGCTTGCTATGTTTTTCGTACCATGTTGGTTGAAGAATATCCACCGATGACGCCCAGTAAAAAATATAAGTCGATTATTGTTATCAAACTCGTAGTAGGAGTCAATTGAAATATCAGCCATTCCCGCCCAACCCCTGAACTTTGCGAACAAGATTAGCTGGAGACATTACGGTAAAATCCTATCCAACCACCTCGGCAAATACCAGTTCCACTCTTTTACTACTGCCATAATGGCTGGTACTAAAAATACTCTAATGATGAAAGCATCCACAAAAATCGCAATGGCAATTCCTAAACCAAACTCTTTCACCATCAGCACATCTGCCAGCATAAAAGAGCCACACAAAACAATCACAATAATCGCGGCACTGGTGATAATTCTACAGCTCTTATCTATGCCAAAAACAATGCTTTTATCGGTATCGTGCGTGAGTTCATGACATTCTTTAATGCGGGTTAATAAAAATACTTCATAATCCATTGAGAAGCCAAACAAGGCACAAAAAATAATAATCAGCAGACTAATATCCAACATCCCTTGCGGATTAAAATTTAAAAGCTGATGTAAATTGCCTTCTTGAAACACAAACACCAGCACCCCATAACTGGCGCAGAGACTTAATACATTCATCACAATCGCTTTAAAAGGTAAAAACAAAGAACGGAGTAATACCAGCAAAATAACGTAGGTTAATATCATAATCCAGACAACCGCATACGGAAAAATATGCGCAATACTGTGTATGACCTCTGCATTGTTCACCGGCTCGCCCGTTAACTGTAAGGTCAGCCCTTTTCCGGGATGCATCTGCTGTAATTGAGTAATTAATTTCATGGTTTTCGCAGAGTTACTCCCATATTTACTCACCACATTTATCACCGTAAAATCACGACCACTCGTTGTTTTTAAAAGTTGTTGGATACTGGGGGGTAATAACTTCTTCGGTAAATTGTAGAGCGCATAGTATTGTGCCGCCTTAAGCGCGGGCGTTGTTGTCACAATACTGTCGACGTTTTCAACCAGTGGAAGTTTCTTCAGTTTCTGTGCGAAATCATATATTTTCTTGATACTGGCTTTCGATAAAATACGCTCATGTGTTGATTTCACCACCAGTACAATCGGTGCTAACTCATTTTCATTGAACTTCTTCTCATACATATGAATAAATTGATAGCTTTCCGTATGAGTAGGAAGAATATGCATATCCGATATACCAAAACGCACATGCATAAAGGGATAGGCTAAACATAATAAGAGTAACAAAGCAGAAAAGAAAAACAGAAAGGGCCGCGATACTACGACCGCCGCGAGCCGACCCCATAAATGCCTATTAGACTCTGCATAACCAAAGCGGATGGACCAACGATTGATACCCTGCTTCAAAACAGCCAATATCGCGGGCAATAAGGTTACCGCTATGGCAACTGCCCCAAATACTGCGACCAATCCCCCAACACCGACTGAAAATAAAATATTAATCGGAAACAATAATAACGCACTTAAACTGACAAACACCGCTAAGCCACTAAAAAATACCGATTTCCCTGCGGTTGCGATGGTGGTCGCAACCGCCCCCACCACACTGTCTTGTAAGTGTAGCTCTTCACGAAAACGGTAAATAATAAACAAGGAATAATCTAAACTAAGACATAAACCCAACAGTAAGGCAATATTGAGCGTAAAAATCGAGAGTGAGAATAAATGCCCTAAAAAATAGAGGGTCGTTAAAATAATTAATGCACAGCCGCCACCTAATACAATAGGCACCAGTGCTGCAATAATCGTGCCAAAAACCAAAATTAAAGTAATAATCGAAGCCGGTGCCGCAACAGAATCTGCATGATAGAGATCTTCCTGTGTTTGCTGGTTTATTGTTTCAATAAATAGTGCTTCACCCCCTAAGCGCATACGCATATCTGTTGGGGGCTTTATGGCCGCTTGAAATTGCAGCAATAAGTTATGATCCATAAAGGTGTTGTCTTTGAATAAAATCACAACATAGGCGCTGTGTTTATCTTTAGAAATCTGCTTTGCATTTACATCTGGATAAATAATTTCGTGTTTCATGGGAAAGTGCTTCAATCCCGACAAAGATTTTTTGAGCTTATTAATATATAAAGGATTGGTTGCCAACAAATGTTTACTTTGATAAATCGCAATAAATCGATTGCTATGATAACCAAGATGCTTATCTAAGTACTCTTTGGTGCGTACACTTTCGGAGTTCTCGACCTCAAAACCGGTCGATTGAAAAGGCGCTGTAAGCGTCGCCAATAATGGGATGCAACTGATAATAATGACCGTCCATAATACAATGATCAAGAGCCTAAACCGATAAACCCACTCTCCAAGTCGGAAAAACAAATTCGTTCGCATATAGGTTTCCGTTATCAAATTAATGTCATACTGAACTAGTATACACCAATAATAGTATTTTATTTGATTTTGCATCAAATTATGGGTATAATGATATTTTAAGAACCACTACGTTTTTGTGACGAGCAAGGGGATTCTATGGGCGGTACTTGCAGTAAACCTCAGAAAGATAGCGTAACAGCGGCAGATAAAAAGACTGTATCGAAACAAGTTTCTCAAAATCAGGGTACTAAAACAGATCAACCTGCCGAACAAAAATCAAGTGCGCCTATAGAAACTGTAGAAAACCCCTTAAGCGGCCCTTCTCAACGACGATGGCCTAAAACAAAAATTATTCAACCTGCTGAACAACATCCGAGCACTTCGGCAGCAGCGGTAACAAATCCCTTAAACGCCCCCTCTCAACGACCATGGCCTCAAACAAAAATTATTCCACCGACTACCCTCGTTCCCCCTGAAAGAACCGCAGATTATCCAGGAAACCATAGTCCATCCGTATTCTCTTTGCTTCAATCAGAAAGCTCTTCATCCCTTTCTTTAGATGCCCATGTGCAAGCAGTTGGCCCAACTCAACAAGGCCCTCAACCTGCGCCAGAAAGTACGCAATATCCTAATTCTTCTTCAATAATTCAAAAAAATTTACGCATACTTGATGAGGCTCTCCGTTCTTCGAAAAAACTACTATGCTCTCCACTCTCAGAAGGACCGCAATGTTCCGCCACTATGATAGGGCAGCGGATAAATGGTGCGTGGCAACTTATTTTAACCGAATTTACAGATGAATATACCTGGATATTAGGTGATACCTTGTCTCCTACAGAGACTATTCCACTAGAGCGCTTTATTCCAGAAAAGCTAAAGAAGCAACATCACAAATGGGTGATTGACATCTTAAGTGGTCATTGTGGTGTCGAAGGGCACTGGGATAATTTTTTCAAAGGCATGCTGGATAGACGTAATTTAAGACTGCAGCATCCTGTAACTGGCGAGCAACTTTCTGTCGATATACATATGGGGCAAGATACTGAGCGTACGATGCAATCCTTTCAACAACAAGAGACTCGTTGGTATTTCTCTGTAACATTCGTTAATCGATCAAACCAAGCGATGAATACTGAAAGTATAACAGCGCCTCCTGAGGTTGCACCAACCACTGCCACTCCTATACGCAGTAGGCCTTTCTTCTCTGTTCCCAGAGATGAGCCGCCAAAGAGCGGCCATAATGTGTTAAATACCCCTACAAGCTCTTCTCTTTTGAGTGTTACAAATTTTTTTGCGCCAACATCACCACCACCCTCTGATTCTGATGAAGAGTTTCAGCCCGTACATAATCCTTCGGCGGACAATCCGCGATTTACTGCTTTATAGTAGATCCCGGGCATATAAAGCACAAACAGTATAAGAATAATCTATTACTCAAAATACGCACGATCTATCCGAGCCGAGACCGTGCTCATTTTACTCATAAGATGCTTTTGTCCTGTGATTTGTAGTAGCCGATGTACGTTGTGCATCAAAACAGCTATAGTATAAGTCCCTTATTCTTATGCCTATACCTTATGATAACTATTGGAGAAAGACTTTACCAAACTACTGCCCCGGAACCATCGCTATGTTCTTGGGAAAGTTTACCCACACCCAGCCTTTTTCACTTGCCACATTTATGCGCACTTTCGCTCCTTGGAGATAATGCCGCCACTTTTTTGCAAGGCCAAGTAACCTGTGATGTTTTATCTATCGCTCCTGGCTCCGCACAAAAAGGCGCACTGTGTAATCTTCAAGGGCGTGTGATGAGTCTTTTTTATGTGATCACACAGCCAACGCTCATGCTGATACTTCCTCACGATATGCTAGAAACCACCATTCGCGCGCTAAAAACCGCAGCATTACTGAGCGGAGTCAAGCTACAAAAAAATGAAGCTTGTCATATCTATGGTTTATACCACCAAAAAGCCTGTGCCGCCCCCGACCTCATACAGACGTATTTACTATCTCCACAACAAGCACTATGGCTAGTACCTCACACCTACGCGATCGAAGATACTTACAATAAGCCCCTAGAATCAGAAATCAATTGGCATCAAGCACAATTACACGATACAGAAATCTCGATTTATTCCAGCACGCAAGGACTCTTTCTTCCTCAAGCCTTAGATCTGGATAAAAAGGGATATATTAGTTTTGACAAAGGTTGTTATAAAGGACAAGAGATCATCGCGCGTATGCATTATCGTGGAAAACGTAAGCATCATTTGGCATGCTTTACTTATACCAGCGAAACCGCACCCGTGTTAGGAGCGCATCATGATGCCAACACACACATTCCACATCCACATGATATTGTGGATTATTGTCCGGTGGGGCCAAACACCTATTTAGTCGCAGTTATTTTATAGTTCCTATCTGAACATACCGAGAATTTTTCGTTGGTTAATAGCACGCACAGAGTAAGAGCAAGGCTTAGTCGCTAGCGTTTTTTGCAAACCCTCACAGCGCAAGGACGCGCTGTGGGAGCGTCAGGATGACTGAATGCGTGTTTGCAAAAAACGCTATCGACTAAGCCTTGCCTCTTGAACTTTTGTCAGACAAAAAACACCCTAAGCCTTCATCCGAGATCTCACACCCCAGTACGTAAGCGATGATATACCGGCGCACAACCCCAGGCACGTAAACAACGATGGGCGGTGTAGCTTGTCAGCCACACATAAAACCAAATATCGTATTGATGGGTCATTTCTATCACTAACAAGGTTGCGGTCATCGGAGCACCTACCACGGCAGCAAAAAAACCACCCATCCCAGCCAAACCCCACACCGTCGGATGAATTGCGCTATACATCAACCAAGACGATAATCCCTGACCTAATCCGGTTCCCATCAACACCCCTAATGATAGCATTGGGAAAAAAATTCCTCCGGGAACCAATACGCCATAAGACAAACAAGAGAGAATGCAGCGTAATACCACTAAAACAAGAATACTCCATAAGGTAAAATGCCCTAACAATGCTTTCTCGATTAGCTCATAGCCCGCACCTATAGAAATCGGGAACATAAAACCTAAAATACCAACCACCAATCCCATCATAACTGCGAATGAAATCGCATGTTTTTTTCGTCCTGGCCAAAAAAATACTTTCAATAAACCTTGATAATATATCCAAGCACCACAAGCAATGTAAAAACCTAAAAACACAAAACAAGGTGTCATATACCAAAATTCTTGTATCGCACCAGGTAACTCAAAAATAGAGTGTGTCCCTAAAAATACTCGACGAATTTCAAATACTAAACCGCAGGTAAACAACAGCGCAGCGATACCCTGCCAAGAAATACGCCACATATCACGTAACTCTTCTAAGGCAAACATGACCCCGGAAAAAGGCGCATCAAACGCACAAGTCAAACCTGCCGCTGCCCCACAGACCACAAATTGATGCGTATAGGCGGTCAAACGAACCGACCAACTCGTTACATACTTCGCGAGCATCGCCCCCATATGTATCATTGGGCCCTCTCGCCCTAATAATAAACCCGACGCCAAAGAGAAAGGACTGGCAAACCATTTAACCAACCAAGTTTTATTTTCTGAAAAAGGGCGACTTTCCAACAAAAAGGCTTCTACCTCTGGGATCCCAGAACCAGATGCTTTGGGCGCCCAGCGCTTTACCATCCAAGCACTTAACAATACACAAGCGACACACGACACAATAAACACTATTGCTTGGATCCAGATATTTTCAGGAATATAGCGCACTCCAGTACGTACACACCACTGCAATACATACATTGTGCACTCAAAACCTAGACTAGAAATAGCAACTAGCACGCCTATCAACGCAAACATCATCCACGGTAACACCGTCGAAGTAATCCTCATGCGTTATCTCTTTTTTTTACATATTTCCACAAGATAGGCCCCACTGAAAATAAAATAACGCCATACACTATTGGCATAAAATATTCTTTCACGAAGGGCAGTTGTCCGAAGCCATACCCAGCGCCAACAACCGCGCCAACCCACAACACCGCGCCCAATATATTGAGACACATATATTTTTTGGCCGGAAAACCAACCACTCCCGCAAAAAAAGGCACGAAGGTACGTACGATAGGTATAAAACGTCCTACCACTAAAGCCCAGCCTCCAAAACGGTCGTACCACTCTTCCGCCTGCCGCCAATAACGTGGTTTAATCCAATGCTGCACGCGATCCCAAGCAGTCGTACTTCGAACCCAACGACCCAGCCCATAATTAAACTGATTTCCCAATATTGCAACCAGTATAAAACCCGGCATCAATAAAGAAATATCCAATGCTTGCGGCCAACGCGCGGCTAAACTTCCACACATAAATAATAAAGAGTCCCCCGGCAAGAACGGCGTTAAAATTACCCCGGTCTCACAAAATAATACGATGAACATGATCAGATAAAACCAATTCCCGTAATCCATTAAAATTTGCGTTAAATAATTATCACCATGAAAAAGCAATTGATAGATATCTGGCATAGACATAAAAAGGCTCTCAAAAAATGAAAAAATAAGCATCAGCAGTATACATACCATGCGGGATCAGTATAACAAATTCATGATTTTTTGTAATAAAAAATTAAGATTGTCAACACTCGTATATCCTAATATCCTCAAAAATAAACACACGTTCTAATATTTTTTCTTCAAGAAAATATATGATATTATTGCTTAATTATTGGGCCGTTAAAAAAGAGTTGTACCTTTATGAAAAAACGCCTCACTCAGGTGCCTGGATCAACGCCTTCAAATGCCGCTGTATCGATCGCTCCATTCCTTTCAAAAAAAGAGTTAGAAAGAATTGTACAAAGTTGTAATATTTTTACACACCCTGGGCGTATTGTCTATTTTCAACGTGACGCCAGTGCTACACTACGAGAAAGCTCTCTCTTAGGAACCACGGGAGATACGCTTTCGAGCTTACTCACTACCCTCGATCTCGGTTACCCCTATTCAGAAAATCTAACCTCCTGGCAAGCGAACGGTCATTTAAAATCATTAACTGCTTTTCAGTTTACAGTATCTCTCTCAAACCCGAGCTTACTCTCAGGAATGGCGCATATTATCATTCACCCCCAAGACTATAACCTCCGCGATGAGCTGGCATATACAGAAAACACCCTTAATACCACTTTATTTCTTGGAAGAAAAATACGCAGCGCTGGGCATCCTTGGCGGCCACACCAGGATTATATGGAGATTGAATACACTCCCAGCCATTTTACCATTACTGCCTCCGCCGTCACAAAAAACACGTCTCTAGTAACAGGGCAGATTGGTTCTTTTGGGGAATACAGCAAAAATCTGTATTCCGGTGAAATTTATGAAGGAAAGTACCATGGATTAGGTACTCTCTTAATCATTGAGTCCGATCCTGAAATTTCTTTTCAAAGATCTCTCCTGCACAATGGCATGTTTAAAAATGGCACTTTTGATGGCAAAGGGTCTTGTGAAATCATTCAATCCACCAATGATGGTCGCTCTAGAGAAATCACGCGCTACGAAGGATCCTGGAAAAACAATCTACCCCATGGAGAACACTCCTCTTGGTGCATTGAACAAGCCTCCGACCAAGCTCTGATAAAACCTACCCCAGAAAATTATGACGTGACAAGATCAGGGATGTTCAATGAAGGAGTAGAAATAGGTGTACATCGTAAGCACTATCGAGATGGGAGAGTGGTCTACAGTCAAACAATACTGTCTATTTACCCCTTAATATTTAAACTTTTTTTTGACAAAAACAAACGTATCTCTTGCTCCGTTTATAGCGAGATCACCGAAAATGATGAACAACAACGAGTGCTTTTTACCGATGCTCTCTCTGTTTTTTTACAACTACTCTTTCAAAATGGCTTATATGAGTTTATCGCCTTATTTTGCCAAAATGTATCCTTTCGACATCTTAAAGTATTAGGTGCCTTCTTAGCGAACCAAAATAGCCTATGGGCGCCCAGTATATTCTGGAGTGAAAAATTAGATCTGCTCGCACAACTTGCTTACCCTGAATCCGCCTATTTTCAAGCAATGAATACAGCAGACTTATACCCGTTATTAAGCAATGTACAACAAGATTTACAGCAATTCCCCTCCAATCGTCTCCTTGCTGAACTCACGGGGATCATACAGTTACTGCAGCCTAATCTCACTGCTCAAAAAGCAGAAGAAATATCTTCCTTGTTTCCGAAATATCCTTTTAATCCGAACCACAAATTAAAAAAATTGGCGCCTCTGGTCGCTGACTATACAGCGCAAATAAAAACACACTATTTACCCCAATTAGTTCGCTGTATTTATGAGACATATAGTCTGCGCATGCAAGCGCCAGAACCAACTCCTCTCGTACATACCATTTGGCAACAACTCTCTGAGCTACAAACCAACATAGATCATTTCTTGACTACCTCTGCGCCTCCAGAGCTCGCTCACAGCTCCGCCTTTTTTAAGCCTGCTGATGCATTTAATCAAACAAGCATTGTGCAAGGACGACCGCCCATAACTCAATGGATTAGCGACTTACCTCCTATATTAAATACCAATTTAACTATATGCCCATCCAGTAGAAAAAATTTCATTTTAATGTATCAAGGCAAAGTACTCGAATGTTTACAAGAAAACGGTATCAAGCTCTATCCTTCAGAGTTAGCTCTCAAAAAAGAGGCTCAAAAACTAGAAAAGGTTTATGCTGATTTTTATTATTTTTACAATGATGAACTTGGACATCAGTGTCAAATTAATCCCGGAAGCCTTGCGCTTAGTGCATGGACATACGCCGGCGCCCTACTCTCTCAGCTACAGTTACCCCACACTTTAGCGAGAAATCCAGATGGCAGCATACAGTTACCGCTGCTCGATGAAAAATGGTCGCCCCCCTCCTCCATAGAGCCCCTGCCAGAGGGAGTAAAACTGCGCTTATAGAATCT
The DNA here is from genome assembly GCA_030696465.1 of Legionellaceae bacterium. Classification (GTDB taxonomy): domain Bacteria; phylum Pseudomonadota; class Gammaproteobacteria; order Legionellales; family Legionellaceae; genus JAUYSE01. Next base: position 4,938 of record JAUYSE010000034.1, on the reverse strand, counting down.
AAAGGTTTCACCCCATTTGCCGATATTGTATATACCGGAATTGAACTTATTCACCAAAAATATCATGAAAAAATTTATTTTATCTTGGTTATGGATGATGTTATGTGGAACGCTCCTCCCCAGCTATGCGGCGCATTTTACGCCCTATGGTGAAACCTTATGCCAAAACCCTGATTATATGTGTATTACTATTCAAGCGCATGAAAGTTGGCAAAGCTTATTTAAAGACCCAGAAGCACGAGATATTGTCCGTCGTGTTAATCGTATGAATATCCCACTGCGACCAGGTATGCGTTTGGCTATTCCAAAAAATCTCGATAGAATAACCATTTATGATGTTTCTCCATTTCCACGTTATATTGCTGCCCCACATGAAAAAACGCTCTATGTCAACCAACAAGAACTTGCTTTCGGCGCTTATGACGAAGCGGGAGAACTGCTATGGTGGGGGCCTATTTCTCCAGGCATCGGTGCTTGTCATGCCCCTGGTGGCTGCGCTTCTCCAACCGGCATCTATCGTATCATTCGCAAACAAGATGTAGATTGTATTTCTACCGCCTTTCCCAGACGTAGTGATGGCAATAATGGTGGGGCACAAATGCCCTTTTGTATGCATTTTTTTCAAGGCTATGCCTTACATGGAAGTAATGACGTCCCTGGCTATAGCGCCAGTCATGGCTGTATCCGTCTGTTTATCGAAGATGCCCGCTGGCTCAATGAAGAATTTATTGAAGTCCCGGGTGGCGGTGGATTTCAAGGGACAAAAGTGGTGATTAGTTAAGGAACGATTCCTCCCGTGCGCATTTTCTGGTATTGTTATGCCATTCTATTTTCGTCAGAAGGAAAATCATAATGCATCTTGGTCATGACAGCCTTAAAACACAAAGTCAACTCAACGTCGACGGTACTACTTATACCTATTTTAGTTTAGAAAAAGCCAGTGCGCTCTTTCCAGAACTCAAAAAACTCCCGATTTCTCTGAAAATTTTACTCGAAAATTTACTGCGTTTTGAAAACGGACATACCGTCACCGTCGAAGATATTAAAGCGCTTGCCGAGTGGCCAAACACCCGTAGCTCGCAACATGAAATTGGCTTTCGACCCGCACGTGTTTTAATGCAAGATTTTACTGGAGTCCCGGCCATTGTTGATTTAGCCTCCATGCGCGACGCGATGCAAAAACTACAAGGTGACCCTTTAAAAATTGCACCACTGACGCCTGTCGATTTGGTGATTGACCACTCCGTACAAGTTGATTATTTCGGCGGATCACGCGCCTTAACTCAAAATACTGATTTAGAAATGCACCGAAATGAAGAGCGCTATACTTTTCTGCGTTGGGGGCAAAAAGCCTTTCAAAATTTCCGGGTGGTTCCACCAGGTACCGGGATTTGCCACCAAGTCAATCTTGAATATTTAGCAAAAGCCGTGTGGACAGAGCAACAAGGCGACACGCATTATGCTTATCCTGATACTTTAGTCGGCACCGATTCCCACACCACCATGATTAACGGTTTAGGCGTATTAGGTTGGGGCGTCGGCGGTATTGAAGCAGAAGCTGCAATGCTCGGACAACCCATCTCTATGTTAATTCCTGAAGTGATTGGTTTTGAATTACAAGGAAAACTCTCTGAAGGCATCACCGCAACCGATTTGGTATTAACCATTACTCAAATCCTACGTCAAAAAGGCGTAGTCGGTAAGTTTGTAGAATTTTACGGCCCTGGACTAGCAGAACTACCCCTTGCAGATAGAGCCACCATCTCTAACATGGCCCCAGAGTATGGCGCCACTTGTGGATTTTTCCCTATTGATGCAGAAACTTTGCGTTATTTAGAGCTAACCGGTCGAGATAAACAAACTCTGGCTCGTGTAGAAGCGTATACCAAAGCGCAAGGTCTGTGGCATGACCCGAAACACCCTGCTCCTTGCTTTACCGATACCGTACATCTCGATCTCAGCACTGTAGAGCCCGCATTAGCCGGCCCTAAGCGTCCTCAAGATAAAGTGCTGCTTAAAAATATGGCAAAAACCTGGGAATCGTTCATCACACAACAACACAAAAAGGTAGAAGAATCTTTCCCTGTGCCTAATGAGTCTTATCAGCTACAGCACGGTCATGTGGTGATTGCCGCCATTACCAGTTGTACCAATACATCCAACCCCAGTGTACTTATGGCCGCTGGTTTGCTCGCTAAAAAAGCGGTTACAAAAGGCCTACGTAGCAAACCTTGGGTGAAAACCTCTTTGGCACCTGGTTCCAAAGTGGTCACCGAATACCTCGATAAAACCGGGCTACAAACCCATTTAGACACACTTGGTTTTCAACTCGTGGGTTATGGCTGTACCACTTGTATTGGTAACTCAGGCCCATTACCTGAACACATCGCAGAAACCATTACCAAAAATGATTTGGTCGTCTCGGCGGTACTCTCCGGAAACCGTAACTTTGAAGGGCGGGTGCATCCGCAAGTTCAGGCAAATTGGTTGGCATCCCCTCCTTTAGTAGTGGCTTACGCTTTGGCTGGAACCACACACCTAGACTTACTCCATGAGCCACTCGGCAAAGATACCGCCGGAAACGACGTATATTTAAAAGATATCTGGCCCAGCAATAAAGAAATTGCCGACGAAGTACTGCGTATTAATGCCGAAATGTTCCAAGAGCAATACGCTAATGTATTCCAGGGAGACGCACTCTGGCAAGCGCTGCCTTCTACCAATAGTGTGACTTACCCTTGGAATAATAACTCTACCTATATTCAGCACCCACCGTTTTTTCAAGATCTGTCAGTAACGCCTAAAAAGATTTCCTCCATAAAAGATGCGAGTATTTTAGCGTTATTCGGTGATTCTATTACAACGGATCATATTTCTCCGGCTGGTGCTATTAAAGCCAGTTCCCCTGCAGGCCTCTATCTGAAAGAACATGGGGTTGCAGAAGCCGATTTTAACTCGTATGGTGCCCGTCGCGGTAATCATGAAGTAATGATGCGTGGTACTTTTGCGAATATTCGTATTCGCAATCTCATGACGCCACAAATTGAAGGCGGCGTTACGCGCCATATTCCTAGTGGCGATGTATTGCCTATTTACGATGCCGCGATGCGTTACCAAACAGAGGGTACACCACTGGTAATTTTTGCTGGTAAAGAATATGGTACCGGCTCTTCTCGCGATTGGGCAGCAAAAGGTACCTTTTTATTAGGCGTCAAAGCAGTAATTGCAGAAAGTTTTGAACGCATTCATCGCTCAAACTTAATTGGCATGGGCGTGTTACCTTTACAATGCGATAGCAGCAACAGTATTCAAGCTTTACATCTAGACGGTAGTGAACAGATCTCTCTCAGCTTAGATGCACTAAAACCACAGTGCACGCTCAGCCTGAGCATCACGCGCCATGACGGCAGCACGCAAGAGATTCCTGTGCTCTGTCGTATCGATACCGATGATGAGTTTGCGTACTATGAAAATGGTGGAATTTTACCTTATGTACTGCGGAAGTTAAAATAAACCTAGGAAACCGCACGATCTATCCGAGCCGCGACCGTGAGGGAGCGGAGCAGTTTAATGTTTCAAAGTACTCCGCTCCCTCACGGTCATGGCTTTACACACAAGTAAAGCCAATATGTCTTAGAATCCAGCGCTGCTCCATCATCCGTCAAAGGATCGTCTCCTTACATAAAAGGAATTCCCGCTTTATCTAGATTGGAAAGGCGGGTCCTGCCGATTGCGGACCCCGCCATGCTCGCAAAAGCCTGCGCGCGGACGGGGGCCCCCCTTCATCGTCACCCGCTCTTGCTTTGTGCTGCGCGGGAATGCTTATTTAGATGACGTGCCTTTCTAAGCCAGATTAGCACGTCATCTCGAGCCAGATCGCACTCAGAAAAGAGCCACAGAAAATTCTGCGAGAGATCTCCTGCAGACAGATCGATCCGAGCGGCAAGGAGATCCATCGCAGAATTTTCAGAGTATTTAACTTAATGTAAACCGGCTCTGGATGACGGATATTTTTTGAGCATAGTGCACATAGAAAGGGGATTAAAAAATCTTAGAGACATAACTTCCCCCTCTCCACGATTAACCTTTAGCGTTTTTTACATAACTCCTTACGTGAAGAGGGGATTTTCTTTGGAAAAACAAAATGTGCGTACAGATAAAAACCGAAAAAACGCAGAACTGACTCCTAAGTAACTTCTCATTAACTTGTTGAATTAAAGTTCATTACGAATTTATCGTGCGCGATTTTAACTCAAAACAGTTACTAAAACGATGCTCGCGCCCGCAGGGCGCTAGATTGCTTGTGGGTAATGATGTAGCCGATTACGGACTCCGTCATCTAAATAAGCATTCCCGCGTACCACAAAGCGAGAGCGGGTGACGATGAAGGGGGGCCCCCGTCCGCGCGCAGGCTTTTGCGAGCACGGCGGGGTCCGCAATCGGCAGGACCCGCCTTTCTAATCTAAAAAAAGCGGGAATTCATTTAACTTCAATGCAAATTAAGATGGGACATGGATTCTAAAACATAGTGGCTTTACTTGTGTGTAAAGCCATGACCTCACGGTCGCGGCTCGGATAGATCGTGCGCATTTTAATCAAGCGTGAGGTTCGGGTAAGATCAACAAACTCAAATCAATAGCCTGCACAGACTTCGTAATAGCGCCAACCGAAATATAATCTACTCCGGTTGCCGCAATTGCGTGTATGTTTTCTAAGGTCACGCCACCCGATACTTCCAACGGGCAACTTTTGGCGGTTTTCATCTGCACGGCTGTCAATAAATGTTCTCTTGAAAAATTATCCAATAAAATTCGATCTGGTTGTGCCGTCAATGCCGCCTTTAATTCTTCTAAAGTCTCCACCTCTATTTCTAAAAAAATACCAGGAAACTGTTTACGCGCCAATGCTATTGCAGCAGAAATACTACCGCAGGCCTGA
>JAUYSE010000233.1 GCA_030696465.1 Legionellaceae bacterium | reverse complement strand
TTTCTAGGGAAAAATGCAATCGCTCTAGTCATTCTAGAGCAAGAGCCTCTAAAACACAAACAGTATGGGAACGTTTTATTGCTCACAATTAGCACGATCTATCCGAGCCACGACCGTGAGGAAGCGAAGCTTTTAATGTTTCAACATGCTCCGCTTCCTCACGGTCGTGGCTCGGATAGCAGGACTGAGTGATTAGGGGGAATTGAGACTAATAATATCATCGTCGCTTGCTGTAGGGGAGGAGACGGCAGAAGAAGTAGTAGTAGGGGAAGATAGTGGTGAGATGGAAAATGAGTGGCGATAACGATTGTCCACAGAAGAACCCTGTGGTTGGTGAGCGTGTATAGAAGCTGCTGCCGCTGCATTGGCAATCGCAGCATCTGCAACTACCCAAGCTTCTTCAATAGCGGTACAAATACGCGTAGTATTCATTATGTATTGTTGTTGTAACTCTTCTAGCCTATCACTGGGTCTATGTTTTTGAGAAATAAAAGCATCCAGTCCATCAGAAAAACCAGTTTCAATAAAGCGAGTAAGTGGAGTCTTTAGGTGTACTTTTACAGTAACGAAAGTGTTTCTTCCCTCTGGATGGGAGAAAAGAAAAGCAATTACTTCTTTGTCTAATAATTTTGAAACTTTTTCATCTAATAACAATGACTTACACATATCGCTAAAGCCAAAGTAATCAGCAGATTGACTTGCTTCCGAAAAAATTGTTTTAAGAGCCATAACCTTTTGTATGACTACATCACTACATACAGGAGAAGTATGTTGTTTAATACGGTCTAAGCGTTCTTGAATTATGGGCATATAATATCTCAAAGGTTACGAAAATTTGCCACATTATACATTATTTAAGGCGAATATAAATCAACTGCTTATGTTATTTACAGGGCGACCGCATATTTTGATCGAAAAAACGTTCCCATAATATTGGGGGGTTAGATGATCTTGCCCTGATGTGATTTAAGAATCTCTAAGCTTCATGGTCACCACTCGTTCCAAGCCAAAGACACGTCTCAAGTTAATGTGTCTTTGCTGGGGCGGATATATGATCTCCACGATAACTTATAGGATTTGCAAGTAAAAAGTTATAGAATATCCCCTTTGTAATATTGCGAATAGGCTTATGAAAACTGAATCTTTACATACCGTGGTTGATTTTTTGCGTTACGGACTCTCCCTCGCCAATCAGGCCCCTTTATTTTACGGTCATGGAACCGATAATGCTTGGGATGATATCTATCAACTGATTTTGCGCTCTTTGAATTTGCCGTTAGATGTCGATAAATTTTTACTACAAGGGAACCTCAGCGCTGCAGAGAAAGATCATCTTTGGAAGCAACTGGAACAACGTATTCAACAACATATCCCAACCCCTTATTTAATTCACGAAGCGTATTTTTCAGGTCTTTTGTTTTATGTAGACGAACGAGTCTTAATTCCACGCTCTCCCGTGGCAGAATCCATACAGCAAGGTTTTCAACCCTGGCTAGGAGAAACTTCTCCACAAAGGATTTTAGATTTATGTACCGGCAGTGGTTGCATCGGCATTGCCTGTGCGTATGCGTTTCCAGAGGCACTGGTTGATCTCGTTGACATATCTCCTGAGGTATTAGAAGTAGCACGTATGAATGTTCAACGTCATGAATTAGAAGATCGGGTTTCATTGATTCAATCTGATGTATGGGAACAAGTACCTCCCAAACGGTATGATATTATTATCTCAAACCCGCCCTATGTGTCTGAGGAAGAGTATCATAACCTACCTATAGAATATCAACATGAGCCCCGTTTAGCATTAGAGGCAGCCGATCAGGGCTTAGCGATTGTCGATACTATTTTGCAACAAGCCTCAAGTTATTTAAGTGAGCATGGCATATTAATCATTGAAGTCGGCAACTCTCAAGAGGCGTTTGAAGAGCGATATCCCGATCTTCCATGCTATTGGCTCGATTTTGAGATCGGCGGCAGCGGAGTGTTATTGATCGAAGCAGCTGCCTTAAAGGCTTATCAGGGATGAGTGGCAATAGCTTTGGTCGTTTGTTCCGCGTGACTACCTTTGGTGAAAGTCATGGAAAAGCGATGGGCTGTATTATCGATGGTTGCCCCCCCCAATTTCCTTTACAAGAAAGCGATATCCAAACCTATCTCGATAAACGTCGGCCAGGGCAACATATTCATACTAGTAGCCGGAAAGAATCCGATGCGGTACATATTCTTTCTGGCGTATTTGAAGGGCAAACTTTAGGCTCGCCTATTTTATTAATGGTCTATAACCAAGATATGCGGTCTGATGATTATGAAGCTTATCGCCACGTGTTTCGCCCAGGTCATGCCGATTATACTTATCAACAAAAATATGGCATTCGGGATCACCGCGGCGGTGGGCGAGCCTCTGCACGAGAAACCGTCGCTCGCGTTGCCGCAGGGGCGGTCGCACGTCTGTATCTACAAAAAATGTTTGGTATTCACATCCAAGCGTATACGACGCAAATTGGTAGCTTGGCATTGGAATATGATGATGCACGCCATGCTTTAGATAACATTTATGCGTGCCCCAATACGAATCAACTTTCAGACATTCAAGCCTATATGGAGTCACTTCAACAAGATTCTTGTGGTGCACAAATCAAAATAGTAGCCTCTCAGGTGCCGGCAGGCTGGGGCGAGCCCGTATTTGATAAACTCAATGCCAGCATTGCACAAGCATTGATGTCTATTCCTGCGGTGAAAGCCGTTGAAATTGGTGATGGCGTCAATAGTGTTTTTCAACAGGGAAGTCAGCATCGAGATGCTTTAGGTATAGAAGGGTTTCACAGTAATCATGCGGGGGGCATTCTAGGCGGTATCTCTTCTGGACAAGATCTAGAGATTAAAATCACCGTGAAACCCACTTCGAGTGTTCCTGCTGCTATTCAAACCATCGATCGGCAAGGTATGCCGCATATTTTACAAGTAACAGGACGACATGATCCTTGTGTAGGATTTCGTGCAATTTCTGTTGCAGAAGCAATGCTTGCTTTGGTATTAATAGATCATTCCTTAAGACAAAAGGCCATCTCATGAACTTTGAATGCACGGACGATCAAAAAGCCTTTCAATCATTAGCCGCTGAGTTTGCACAAAATCATCTTGCGCCCCATGCAGCCGAGTGGGATAAAAAAGCGTATTTTCCGATTGAAGTATTACGTGAAGCTGCAAAATTAGGATTTTCCGGCATGACGGTGTCTACTGAACATGGTGGCGTAGGGATTTCGCGCTTAGATGCAGCCCTCATTTATGAACAATTGGCGACGGGCTGCGTGAGTACGGCTGCCTACTTATCTATTCATAATATGGTAATTTGGATTATCGATACCTTTGCTGACGATCAGATTAGAAACGCGTATTTGCCTTCGTTGCTCAGTATGCAACATTTGGCCAGTTATTGCCTCACAGAACCTCAAGCAGGCTCAGATGCCGCCGCATTATCGACTTCCGCTGTTCGCGATGGCGAGCACTATGTTCTCAATGGCAGTAAATCCTTTATTTCTGGCGGCAGCGTTAGTGATGTCTATTTATGTATGGTACGCACTGGTCCCGATAAACATAAAGGGATTAGCTGTCTTTTAGTCGATAAAAATACCCCTGGCTTGAGTTTTGGTCCTCTCGAGAAAAAAATGGGATGGCGTAGCCAACCCACCAGCATGGTCTTTTTTGATAATTGTCGCGTACCCGTGCAACACCGTATTGGGGAAGAAGGGCAGGGGTTTCCAATCGCTTTGCAAGCGCTAGAAGGGGGTCGCATTAATATTGGCGCATGCTCCTTGGGAGGGGCCTTAGCTTGCCTTAAAATTACCCAAGAGTACGTACATAATCGCGAGCAATTTGGAAAGCCGCTCGCTAATATGCCGGTATTACGCTATCGTTTTGCAGATTTATGCACCAACTTAGAAGCTGCGCGTTTAATGGTATATCGAGCAGCCTCGGCATTAGATAACAAAGACCCGATGGCCTCCACGTATTGTGCAATGGCCAAACGCTATGCCAGCGACGTCGGCTTTCAAATTAGCGATCAAACGCTACAAATGCATGGGGGATATGGATATTTACAAGATTATCCTATCGAGCGTATTTTTCGTGATTTACGGGTCCATCAAATTTTGGAAGGCACCAATGAGATTATGCGCGAAATTATTGCAAAACAAGTCTTGGATAAAAAACTATGGTAGATGCGCCGAAATCAAAACAATTAGTTGTTATTTCCATCAGAAAACAGTTATTATACGCATACTCTGGGGGAGATCTTTGGGCGACCTTTCCTATTTCTAGTGCTAAAAACGGGCTAGGAGAGCAAGAAGGTAGTGAACAAACCCCTCGAGGTTGGTTCAAAGTTATGCAAATCTACGGACGTGATGCACCGATCAATAGTATTTGGGTAGAACGCCGCTGGACAGGCGAAATATACGCCCCTACATTACAGGAAGAATACCCTGGTCGAGATTTTATTTTAACCCGCATCATACAACTACAAGGCTTAGAGCAGGGCCGCAACTTAGGTGGCACTGTCGATACCTTAAACCGACATATTTACATACACGGTACATCGGATGAATCGTATATAGGTGTACCACGTTCTCATGGATGTATCCGCATGCTGAATGCGGACGTGGTCTTATTAGCAGATTGGATCAGTGGTGAGACAAAGTTATGCCTGGAACTATTTTAATACCTCAAATCAACGCAAGCCTAAACGATCAACGATTTTTAGCACTATTCAATGATATTAGTAACCTTTCGGATGAAGTACTTTGGTATTTCAAGGATACCCTATTACAATTGCATCGTAATAAGTTTGATAACAACTTGCGAAAACCAGATGCCCCGAGATATGAGGTATTACAAGATTTAACCAGTTTTTTTATCTACGCGCAGACTCATACGCCTCACTATCCTTCTGGCGGATATTATGAATTATTGGTAGAGTGGATCGATGCCACACCAGAAATATTTGGGCATACGCAAGAAATGCGTTTTCAGTATGCGGTCCAAACTTGGTATTCTGTCTTTACGCAACATGCTCAAGGTTTTGCACTTGACCATAATACCTTATTAATTCTGGCAGCCCATCTTATTGCACAACCCGCACGATTCACGGCACTAATAGGTTATATGCTCGCAAACCAGGTGGATATTACCACTTTAATGGAATCACAAGTATTGCAAGATTTCTTTGCACATTATGCCGAAGAGCTTTCACAAGAAGGGAACCCCATTGCTTGTTTCTATAATACCTTCCTCGCCATATCAAAAGCAGCAACGCAACCTATACCCACTATCAATGCAACATTGATAGACATGATAGATGATATTCTTTTTGACATAGTGGACACTTATGCAGAGAGTGAAATACCACAGCTGATTGCACTTACCCAAACTTTTCCTCAGAACCACACAAAACTGACATGGCGCTCAATAAGACCTTCACACTTACATCTATCAATAAAGCAGCTGATGAATTATTACCGTTGTTTTGGATTACATTGGATAATCCCCGCCTTAAGTTCAGTGTTATCACATCATAAAGTTGATGAATTTCTAAAAATAGCAGTCTCCCCCGTGGCTGCTCCATCAACTCCAACTCCAACTTCACAAGCATACAACCGTATACTGAGTTATTTGGTACAACAAGCGTTTACCATGGATATTGCTCGAAGTGCTATTCTAATGGGACGACTTGCATTAACATTGAAGTCAACAGAAAACCAAGTATTTATAGAAAGATACCCCGAATTATTATTTTTGCTCGTACTGAATCCAAAATTTTTATTTTCATCCAACAATTTTTTATATACCTCTCGTGTTGCCAGCGCGCGGGTATTTAACGCTTGGCCAGAGCACATTCTTGCTGCGCTCAAAAAAGCATTACCGATAGGAAGTAGCTTCACTAACTCACGTTTGTATTCAC
>JAUYSE010000156.1 GCA_030696465.1 Legionellaceae bacterium | reverse complement strand
TACACTTCCTCGGCTCTCTCGCTTGCGCCTAGCCGAAAATTCAATTGCTGTGAGTATATCTTCACATGGCGAGCACAAGTGGCTCATTATTTTGGTTGTTCTCTGCGTTCAATATATTTTCAATCCCATCCAAATAAGTACTTAATACGAGCCTTCCTCGATGAATAGAGGGCCATGGATGACAATCATCCACCTCTAATTTTTTGATATGCTTCCTACATCGCGTAATAAAAGCAGCATACATCTCTGGCTTATACTCGGAAGGAGGCGTCATCATGTTTACCAACAAACCTGAAATTTCGTGACAAATATTAGAGTGAAAAGTTCGTATCAACGTGTAGACACTAACATTCACCCTATCATCCGAATGACTTATGAATTGGCGCACCCCTGAGGATTGAAAAATATTTTGAATCTCCTGAGCCTCCGCCTCAATGCACGGTAAAGTACCCAACCATTTTTCAAAAAAATCACAATTGGGAACAAATGAACGATCAGTCGCCCAAAAAGTGTCCATAAACCGCAATACCAGCGGCTCTAGTAAGCTGCTTTTTTTGCGCAACGCTGCATGCTGTACGGTATACTCCCATACATCGCTCATATGGTCCAAAATAAACTGATCATCTATGCAGTTTACACTGTCTATTTGATAATGTACGACTGCTTGCATCCAATCTAACGTATGATATCCCTCGAGCAACGCATTTTTACTTTTTGCGCCACAGGTTTCAAGTGCCACAGAAAATAAGTATTGCGCCTGCGTCACATCGACAAAAGTAAACTGTTTTAATTCTCCTGATAAATTATTATCTACATAATAAGCAATGACCTCTTGTTTACATACGGCCCCCATATATTGGCCCGGCAATTGATCCAATATAAAAAGCTTTTTTTCCTGAACACAATATATTGCTAATGCTTTCAACAATCCTGGCAATATCTCACTATTACTCTGTTTACTAAGATGCGTTGACAACACTGAATATCGGCTAGTGTCGACTAAATAATGAATCAGCGCAGTACGCCATGGTAATCCACTGTATTTACTTATCAATGTGTCTTTCTTTTGTTTTCGACAATAAGCAATCGCCTCTTCCAGTAATGCCGGTATATCGACTTCAACTCGAAAAATAAAATCTCGCAGTCTTGTCTGGTTCTCAACATCCACCTGGTGTCGCACAAAAGCGATGTTCCAGGATACATTCTGATACTCTTTCAATACTGATGGCTGGTATTTATCATACAAAAGTGCCGTCGCAAATCTACCTTCCGCTTTACTCACCAGCTTAAACATAAAAGCGCACAGTGCTTCCTTTTGTGCACTCTCGAGATAATACTTCATGAGCGCTTGAGCCGCAGAGAGTTCCCTATATTCATTGAGCACTGATTTATTAGCTTCTTCGCAATATTTAAATAAGACCGTTAGTAGATGAGTAATCTCCTTCTCATCTTCATTTTTAAAAATGAATTCCTTCAGTGCTTCAAAACGGGATTGATCTACATAGAGCTTAATCTGCATACTTTCTGCAGCTAAACCCTGATACTCTCTTATTGTTTCTGCGAAGGTTTCTTTTTGTTGTTTCTTACAAGAAGCCATGGCATACGTCAGTAACTTCTCTACCTCACTGGTAAAATCTGGGTTAGTGATACGCAGCAACTGTCGTTCAAGCTCTTGCTCTTTTAAGGTATTGTCTTCCGCTACACTTTTCGGCTCACTTAACTGGGGCTTTTTTCTTAAAAGAGTCCATCGATTTAAGAGATTGTCCACTATGGAGGGCTTCCGCTCTTCTAAAGACGGCCACGCGCTGATGGGCCGATCATTTCTTAATCTCCTTAACTCCCCTTCAAGTTTCACTCTCTTCGATTTTTGAATCTCGTAGACAAACGAAATATTTTTTTCTGCTTCCTTCATCATAAATAATATGAGTGTATATACATTATCAGCACTAACCTGTGCGTCAATAACCCGCTCTTGCTGTTTAATGCGATCATCCATGTCCTGTTCTGGAGAACGTTGTGATATACGCTGTATTGGAGTATCTACCTTTATGGGCTGCTGGAGATATTTTTCTCTCAAAGCTTGTCGCTTTTCCCACATTTGCCGTTCTTTGGGATCGTGCGGGGGCGTTAACGGGGACCTCAGTGGCACGATTTCCTCTGTTGTCTTAAGGTCCCATGCGACTAAGCCTAGCTCCGAAGCGCTCAAAGATGAGTTGTTTCTTACAGGCGCTGCTACGGTTAACGCAAGTCTTCGTTGTATTTTTTGTACAGCGATCTCCCGCTGAGCAGAAGGAGCACTGGGCTCTGATTGAGACATTAATATTTGATTAGGCCTGCGGCCCTGCTCATTAAATGGCATATTCGATTCCTACAATAAAACAGAACCGGAAATACTAGCATTTTTTGTTATTTTTGTACATGATTTGTGAGGAGCAGCAGGAATTTCCGCGCCCCCAAAGCCTGAGTGGATGCGGCTTCTGGGGGGGCCTTTGAAGGATATCAATACCCTCCTGCCCCCTTCTTACGGGCAATCACTGCAGCAGTCATTCTGGAAATACACGTCAATCGTTCCGCTTCATCAAAAAGCTCTATCTGCCACACTTGGGTACTACGACCAATATGGCACGGCTTGGTAATGCCGGTAATTACCCCTTCGCGAACAGAGCGGATATGATTTGCATTGATTTCTAAACCGACGCAATAAAACTGCGATAAATCTACTGCGGCATTCGCTGCCGTACTGGCAATGGTTTCTGCCAATACGACATTAGCACCACCATGCACAATACCGAGCGGCTGTTTCGTGCGCTCATTCGCCGACATCGTTGCAACGAGAGAGTCTTCTGTAATCTGCGTAAATACTATTCCTAAAAACTCTGCCAATGTGTGTCGGCTACGTACATTTAATTCTTCTAGTGTCATCGGCTGAAACCAAACAGACATTTATAGCTACTCCAACTGTAATGTGTTGAGATAAGGATCTTAGCTCAGCTTCCGAGCTGCAACCGTTAGGGGGCGGAGCAGTTGATACAACTTTTAACGGCTCGGCTCCCTAACGGTCGCGGCTCGGATCAACCTGCCGCTGAGGTGAGTTCGGAACATTTCTATTCGACGGTTTCTTCCTGTCGTCTTAAAAAAGCAGGAATATCTAAATAATCGACATCCGCAACTGATTGCTCTACAGGACGACGCGGTGCATTCACGGTACTCGCTTGTCGACGAATCAGCGCTGGGCGATCGAACTGATCATAATCTAAAGAGCCATCTTGCGACATCGCGTCAGAAAGACGATTTTTGGCCGTAGTATTGGATGTCGCCGCAGAAGCCGGACTCTGCAACCGAGCGCGGGCATCGCCTAAACCAGTCACAATCACCGTTACACGCATTTCGTCGCTCATTTCTGGATCAATAACGGTCCCTACCACCACCGTCGCATCATCAGACACAAAGGTCTTAATGACGTCGCCCACTTCTTCAAACTCACCGATAGACATATCGAGTCCAGCGGTAATATTCACTAAGATACCTCGGGCTCCTGAAAAATTCACATCTTCTAATAAAGGAGAGGCAATAGCCGCTTCTGCCGCTTGGCGAGAACGTTGTTCTCCTTTAGCGCAACCGGTCCCCATCATCGCCATACCCATTTCAGACATGACGGTACGCACGTCTGCAAAATCGACGTTAATCAAACCTGGCCGGGTAATTAAATCAGAGATCCCTTTCACCGCACCGAGTAACACATTATTCGCGGCTTTAAAGGCATTTACCAGACTAATATTTTTGCCTAAAACGCTCAATAATTTGTTGTTTGGAATGGTAATTAAGGAGTCTACTTGACCCGCTAATTGACGAATACCTTCTTCGGCCGCTAATGCACGCTGACGCCCCTCAAAAGAAAAAGGCTTTGTCACAATGGCCACCGTTAAAATTCCGAGCTCTTTGGCAATCTCTGCAAAAACAGGCGCTGCACCGGTACCTGTGCCTCCCCCCATTCCCGCAGTAATGAAGACCATATCTGCACCCGTCAATAAGGCTTTAATGCGTTCTCGGTCTTCTTCTGCCGCTTGTCGTCCAATCATCGGATTCGCACCCGCACCTAAACCGCGCGTGAGCTCCTCGCCCAATTGAATTTGCACTTTAGCTCGAGAGTGTCGTAACGCCTGCGCATCGGTGTTTGCACAAATAAAATCGACAGAGCCTTCAATGCCCTCTGCAATCATATGCTCGACCGCATTACCACCGCCGCCACCTACTCCAACGACTTTAATAATCGCATTTTCTTGATATACGCTATCCACTAGTTCAAACATGCCCGTTGATCCTCTTTAAAAATTCCCCTGAAACCACTCTTTGATGCGATGCAACATACCGCCACGATGCACGCCCAAGCCCATAAGCCTATACGTTGTTTCATGTTGATAACCATGTAACAACAATCCAACGCCAGTGGCTAATGAAGGATCTGTGATGGCGTCTGCCAAGCCCTCAATATGTTGAGCTCGACCATGACGAACTGGCATCTCAAAACAAAGTTCTGCAAGTTCAATCGCCCCAGATACTAAAGAACCGCCTCCTGTCATAACCATTCCAGCCGCAATCCGCTGCTCAAAACCACTACGTCGCAGCTCATGCCGTACTAAAGAAAACAATTCTTCATACCGCGCAGACACCACATCTGAAAGCGCGCGCGCTGAAATTTGCCTCCCTGGCCTTTCATTTACACTCATCACTTGAATCATCTCACTCGGGCTCGCCATTTCTGGCATCGCACAAGCATGTTGCACTTTTATCACATCTGCTGCTTTGGTCGGAGTGCGTAGAGCCATTGCAATATCATTGGTCACTTGATCCCCTGCAATAGGAATCACCGCCGTATATTGGATGGCGCCTCCAAAAAACACTGCAATATCGGTGGTGCCCCCACCTATATCTATCAAACACACGCCAAGCTCTTTCTCATCTTCCGTCAGTACTGCATGACTCGAGGCCAATTGTTCTAAAATAATATCATTCACTTCTATGCCGCAACGACGCACGCACTTTGCGATATTTTGTGAGGCACTCAACGCACTGGTCACAATATGTACTCGAGCTTCTAAGCGAACTCCGGCCATGCCGGCAGGCTCGCGAATATTGCCTTGATTATCAATAATAAACTCTTGAGGGAGCACATGTAGAATAGTTTGATCTGCTGGAATAGCAACCGCTTTAGCCGCCTCTATGACGCGATCGACGTCCGAAGCAGTCACTTCTTTATCACGTATTGCCACAATACCATGCGAATTCAAACTACGAATATGATTACCAGCAATCCCTGTATATGCGGAGCGCACTTCACAACCAGCCATTGACTCTGCTTCTTGTAAAGCACTCTGAATAGAATGTACCGTGGACTCAATATCTACGACCACCCCTCGTTTTAAACCACGAGAAGGATGGCGTCCAATACCGATAATTTCTAGAGAACCATCCTCTCTGACCTCTCCAATCAAGGCCACTACCTTGGAGGTTCCGATGTCTAATCCCGTAATTATATTTCGCTCTGATTTTTTAGCCATTATCATCCCGCTTAGGTTTCCATTTTACCGCCATGCCTCTGGGATAACGCAAATCCACACTAACGACTTGATCTGCTCTATCTGCAAAGACTCGAGGGTATACTCTACAAAACCGCTGCATACACTCAGCCCAGTCTTTTTTATCCAGCCGCAGCAGCATCCCGTTACTCAGCTTCACTTCCCAGGCTCTATTCTCTCTTAATTGCAGTGTCCGCACTTGCAATCCATGATATAATAGTATCTTACTCATTTTTTGATAAACTTGTAAGACCTTTGACGCTTGATTTGCAGATCCACTCAAATAAGGTAAATCCATTTTAGGAGGAGGGTTCTCCCTATAAAATACTTCCCCCTCTGAACTTAATAAACTGTTGTTCCAATAAGCGACCGCTTTTTTCTCAAGAAATACTATGCGTAATGTATCTGGCCAAATACGCTCTATTTCTACTTTGCCTGCCCATGGTAAAGTGGACAAGGTCGAATATATTTTTTGCGAGGGAAACGTAAAAAAACTAAACTGCGTATAGGGGCGTAAAACATCTTTTATTTCTACCGGAGTAATATGCTCAAAATGCCCGGAAATCTTAATGGTTCGCATAGGAAACCGCAGCGGATCCGCAATATACACATACACTAAACGTAACAATAAAATACAAGCGCTAATAATCAGCAACCATAGAAACAAGGTATCCCTAGAGTGATTATCGCTCGGTGATACAGTAGGAGTCTGGTTCCTATATACGCCAGACTCTTTAAGCATAATTCTTAACCAATTGATCATGACAGCGTTTATGGATCAACGCCAGTTCAATCAATTTATCTAATAAGCTTGCGTTTGGAATACCACTATGCGCCCACAATTTTGGATAAAGACTTCCTGAGGTAAAACCAGGAATAGTATTAATTTCATTGAAATAAATATGCGAGTCGCTCGTTCGCAGAAAAAAATCTACTCGGGCCATCCCTTTACATTTTAACTGTGTAAAAATAGACGCGGCCATAGACTGAACCTTTTGGACAATTGATTCATCCAAAACAGCTGGGATAAGCAATTCAGCACCATCATTATCAATATATTTTGCTCGGTACGAATAAAAACCTTCTTGATGATGGACCTTCACTTCGCCAGGAACGCTCACATAAGGAGGTTGACTAGGATTTTCGTTTTCTAATACCGCTAACTCAATCTCTCGAGCCGGCACAAAGGCTTCCAATAAAATTGTCTCATCATAACGTAAGGCATCTTCTACCGCTTGCATTAATTGTGATTCTTCATGGACTTTATGAATACCCACACTGGACCCCAAACAACAAGGCTTCACAAACAGCGGATACCCAAGGCGCTTTGCACTATCTAGTGCTAATTGCTCTCGCTCAGCACGTGAATGATGCCAAGAAATCATGGTATAGGGGGTTGATTGCACCTCATCATGGCACACAATGCGGCGCGTAATATCTTTGTCCATGCACATCGCTGAACTCAAGACTTCGCTCCCTACAAAGGCCACATCGGCAAGTTTTAACAAACCTTGAATAGCACCATCTTCACATAAAGGACCGTGCATCACTGGGAAAACCACCTCAACATCCACCCCAAATTTTCCATTACACAATAATCCGGGCAATAACTTACTCTTATTTATAGGCAAGGCATCTGGGAAATGCGCAACATCTTCATTCGCCTGTTGATAGCACACCCCTTCTTTATCTATGGCGATGAGCGATATATCATATTTTTCTTTGTCTAAGTGACGAAACACCCAGGCCGCAGAACGTAAGGAGATCTCATGTTCACCAGACTTCCCTCCATACAATATTGCCAGCCGTCGCTTCATATAGCATCTCCAATGATATGTATTTCGTGAGCTAATTGTATATTTTTCTCTGCCATTACAGTTTCCCGCACGAAATGAATCAAGGCTTCAATATCTGCGGCACTTGCCAGTCCCTCTTGATTAATAATAAAATTAGCGTGCTTCTCTGAGACGACTGCACCTCCAATTTTCTTTCCTTTTAAGCCACAGGATTCTATCAAACGTGCGGCAAAATCACCGGGGGGATTACGAAAAACTGAACCACAATTGTATTCGTTGATGGGCTGTGTTTCTGCGCGTCTGGCCAATAAAGTTTTAATGTTTGCCAAGGCAATGTCTTTATCGCCGGGCGGTAATCGACACGAGGCACTTAAAAACCATTCATCTGCCGCCAAACCTTGTGTATGGCGATATGCCACCTCAAAGCTATCTGCTGAGCGTACTTGTATCGTCCCATCTCGACGGATGGTTTCGACCGACTCTACATAGGACCAGGTTTCGCTTCCATAACAACCCGCATTCATACGCAATGCGCCCCCCATGGTCCCCGGAATACCCGCCCAAAACTCGGCCCCCGTTAAACCATTTCGCGCGCAAAAACGCGCCATACTCGCACAAGAAACTCCAACGTCCACGCGTACTTGTGTATCCGAAAGACACTCTATCTGTTTCAACCCACCTTGTGTCACAATCACCGTTCCAGAAAAACCTCCGTCTCGAATCAGGGCATTGCTCCCTAAACCCAACCATAGAACAGGCTCCTCTGGCGGAAGTTCTCGCAAAAATCTTACTAAATCATCTCTATCCATAGGCTTGAAAATTTGTTTTGCACGCCCACCTACTCGCCAAGTCGTAAAATGCGCCAAACTTTCATTTTTAAGGAGGGTCCCGCGGTACCCTTGCTCTATGGATGATATACTCTTCGCATTTGAATCCAGTATCGTTGTTTGGGAGAAGTTTTCGGCGTTGCTGCCCGTTGGCTCGCTATCGGTCATGGACTGCGAGCACACTCCCTCGACTTGTTCACTCGCGCCTAGCCCAAGATCCAATTGCTGTGAGTATGGTTTGTTCATACGGTCGCTCTAATGGGACTTTCTAATAATTTTTGCGCCATTTGGCTGATACTTCCAGCGCCTTGCATCAAAATGGCGTCCCCGTCTCGTACTAAAGCCTGTAAATGGGTTTCTAGCTGTTCCGGCGTCGTAAGTTTTGCACGCTCCGGAAAAGCCGGTAAAGATTCTAATAAAGCCTGGCTAGATATTCCTGCAATGGGCGACTCGCCTGCAGAATATATTTCACATAATAACAAATCATCCGAGCCTTGTAATACCTTTACAAAGTCTTGAAACAAATCAGCAGTACGCGTATATCGATGTGGCTGAAACACATGAATTAAACGTCGAGTGGGCCACGCTTTTCGAAAAGCATCTATGGTGGCAGCAATTTCCGTCGGGTGATGGCCATAATCGTCAATAATCACCGCTCGACCCTGTGCAAAATCCCTTTCACCTAAAATTTGAAATCGTCGACCGACGCCTTGAAACTGAGCCAATGCTTGGCAAATTGCTTGATCAGAGACCCCTACCTCGGTTGCAATCGCAATAGCGGCCGCTGCATTCAATGCATTATGCCGTCCAGGCCAAGACCATTGTATGTCTAATGCTGCATGTGGAGCAGGGCGCTGTAGTCGAAAATGACTCAATAAACCATCTTGAGTCCACTCTGAAATCTGATAATGTGCTTCTGCAGAGAAACCATAAGTACGTACTGGGCGTTCTATTTGTGGGAGCATCGATTGCAAAGTTGCATCATCATGACACAACACGGCCAAACCATAAAAAGGGAGGTGATGCAAAAACTCTAAAAAGGCTGCTTTTAGTTGATCAAAACTATTATGGTAAGTGCCCATATGATCACTATCAATGTTGGTGACTACCGCCATCATTGGTTTTAAAAATAAAAAGGATGCATCGCTTTCATCTGCCTCGACAACCAAATAAGGAGATTTTCCCAGCTGCGCATTCACCCCAGAACTATTTAATTTACCGCCAATCACATAGCTAGGGTCTAATCCGCCTTCAGCTAAAATAGTACTGACCAAACTGGTGGTGGTTGTTTTTCCATGAGTGCCTGCAATGGCAATTCCCAAACGATATCGCATTAATTCTGCCAACATTGCGGCACGTGGAATTACTGGAATACCCTGCGCTTTGGCTTCTACTCGTTCAGGATTATCCATTGCTACTGCGGTAGAAACGACAACTACATCTGCACCAAGAATATTTTGCGCGTTGTGTCCAATAAAAACGGTTATTCCAACCTCGCGTAAATGCGACACCACTTTGTTTTCACTCAAATCTGAGCCGGTAATTTTATACCCTTCATTATGTAGAACTTCGGCAATTCCACACATTCCAGCACCACCAATACCGACCATATGGATATGTTTCACTCGTCCCATTCTTGGTGCTATAAATAGTTTTTCCACTCAGCTTCTCCCTATACACTTGATGCTCGCAGCCCTAAAGCGTGCCAACGATTTTCATGATCAATTCGTAATAATACCGCCAATACAACACAATTTACGACCATACTTGCACCACCGTAACTTAACAATGGCAGCGTTAATCCCTTGGTCGGTAATAACCCTGAATTAACACCCATATTAATTGCAGATTGAAACCCTATCCAACAGGTTAAACCATAGGCCAAAAATGCCGCAAAAAACCGCGACTGCGTAAATGCAGTATATCCTATGACTAAGCCTCGGCCAACCAGTATGCTATATAAGCATAACACGACCGTTATACCCATTAAACCCCATTCTTCTGCTAAAACCGCAAATAAGAAGTCTGTATGCGCTTCCGGTAAATAAAATAGCTTCTGCACGCTATCTCCTAACCCGGTACCGAACCAGCCTCCACGACCAAAGGCAATTAATGACTGTGTCAATTGATATCCGGTATTATATTGATCAGCCCAGGGATTCAAAAACGCCGTCAACCGAGCCACGCGGTAAGGAGAAGATACCGCCAGCACCCCTAAGGAAGATAAGACCACCACCATCAATCCAAAATAATAACGCGCTTTCACTCCTGCCAAAAGTAACATTGCCATAATCGTTGCAGAAATCACCACCGTCGCCCCAAAGTCGGGCTCCATCAATAATAAAAAAGCGGTAAGCGCTAATATCAGCATTGGTTTTACAAATCCTAAAATAGAGTTATGCACGCTTTTTTGCTGTCGTACCAAATAGGCGGCAATATAAAATATCATAGAGATTTTCGCTAACTCAGAAACTTGTATTCCGATAGGTCCTAAGACCAACCAACGACGACTGCCATTAACTGATTTTCCTATTCCCGGGATCAACACCAATGCCAACAATAAGAGGCAGACTAACAATAAAGGGGAGCTTATTTTTTGCCATACTTGCGTATCCATACGGACAATACCTAATGAGATGATAAGTCCCACCATCACATAGCATGCTTGACGAAACAAAAAATGGAAGGGTTGATAATAATATTTCGTCGAAATCATCACCGAGCTTGAGGCAACCATCATCAAGCCAATCACCAGCAATCCAAGAACCGCCCCCATTAACCATTTATCATATAAGGCTATTGGTTTATTGGTTGGTTTTCCTCGTAAATTATAGTGCCGGGGCGACATAGGATTCATAATTGATTGACCAAGGTGGTAAATACGACGCCGCGATGATGGTAATCTTTGAACATATCTAAGCTTGCACATGCCGGCGATAGC
>JAUYSE010000104.1 GCA_030696465.1 Legionellaceae bacterium | reverse complement strand
AATGACGTGCTATTTTATTATTTGCTCAAAATATAGATGTGACCAAGAGACAGCCTATGTATTTTTACCCGGATCTTCCAAACTCAAAATCCCGGTATTAAAGTCATAGGCGAAAATTTCAGCATAACGGCCCCAATCTATCATGGTACGTAATACCCGCTCTGCTTCTTTTTCACTGAAATAATCTTCTAACTTACTGAGGAAGCGCTCTTCCGATACTTTGTGCCCTTCTTTTTCATCTAACACCCGACAAATATGTCGTGCAAGAGGAATATTTTCAAGGAGCTGACCGGCGAAATAATGTTTTCTCGTATGTAAATCTGCCTCTGCAAAGGATTTTCCTAGGGCCGTAATTTGAATATCCCCATCTAATACTTTTGCAAATCCAAGCACTTCTAAGGTTTCAAGGATGGGGAACAGATCATCGATATGCATCATGATCTCATCGGCAAGTTCAGGTAAATCAATGGTATCTTCAAAGGTCATCATGGTTTCAAGAAGCCCCGTAAACTCTGACGGTTCCACCTCAGGCAAACGATACCCCAAGCCCAGGCGACGCTCACGAAACCCTCGGCGAATATGGGTTCCGGTAGTCATAAGGGTATAGATAGAGTCGACTAAAGCACGAAACTCTGGTGTATCTGGATCCCGCGGCTGCGGTAAAGTGACGGGTAATTCGGCACGGACATACCCGGGATCATTCCCAAAAATGATAATTCTATCGGATAAAGAAGCTGCTTCTTCAATATTGTGCGTCACTAATAACATTGCACTGGTTTTGGTTTTACGTTCTGTCCATAAGGTCAACAAATCTGATTTTAAGTTTTCCGCCGTCAAGACATCCAACGCTGAAAAAGGTTCGTCCATCAATAATACATCTGGATTCACCACCAATGCCCGTGCAAAACCCACCCGTTGACGCATGCCGCCAGATAACTCCCGAGGATAGGCTGATTCAAAGCCATCTAGACCGATAATATCAATAGCCTGTAACGCTCGCTTTCTGCGCTCCTCTCGGGGTAGGCCCTGTGCTTCTAAACCCAACTCTACATTTTCTAAAACATTGAGCCAAGGCATTAAGGCAAAGGACTGAAACACCATGGAGATGCCAGGCACTGGCTTGGTTACTGCTTGTCCACGATAGGTGATATTGCCCGTCGTTGGCGGAATGAGACCCGCAATGATACGCAATAATGTCGACTTCCCAGATCCGGATTTGCCGAGCAAGGTGATAATTTCACCTTCATATATCGTGAAGTTCACCTCTTCCAAGACTAATAAGTCTTGCGATTGCCCTTTTTTAAAAGATTTACCACAATTTTGAACTTGTATGACCGATGAAGACATGTCCACCTCAATCTAGACGAAAACGGGTGTAAGCAAGATTGTACAAGGGCCGCCAGAAAAGATGATTAAAAAAGATAACATACACACACATCATCGCGGTCCCTAATGCAATACGCGGAAAATCTCCAGCGGTAGTACTTGCCTGAATATAGGCGCCAAGCCCAGTGGCTTGATAGGTGGTATGCCCCCAACTGACATATTCAGCCACAATGCTTGCGTTCCAAGCACCACCAGCCGCGGTAATCGCACCCGTAATATAGAAGGGAAAGATACCAGGAAGAATCAATCTTTTCCACCAATACCAGCCTCGAAGACCTAAATTATTCGCCACCAGATGGAGTTCACGAGGAATGTGGGCGGTGCCCGCAATCACGTTAAACAAAATATACCACTGCGCCCCCAAAATCATTAAGGGCGTCACCCAAATTTCTACATTTAAATGAAACGTATATATCGCGATGACAAATAAAGGATAAAATAAGTTAGCCGGAAAAGCTGCTGCAAGTTGTATAATGGGTTGCATGGTTTGTGACAATCGAGGGCGCATGCCTATCCAGACCCCCACCGGAATCCATAACAAAGAACTCAGAAAGATAAGTATCAACACCCTACTCGCAGTAGCCGCCCCCAAAAAGAAGACATGAATAATATCATGCATGCTAAGCTCTTGGAGTATAAACTTCCCCAAATATCGTATCCCGCCCACCAACAATATCACGGTACTGACAGTCCAGACATAATCAAGCGTCCGAGAAGAAGAAGATGATTTTTTGATAGGTCGGGTCGTCCCTAAACGCGTCAACATCGGAAAATGTATAAAAGAGTCCCGCACTTTTAAAAATACTACGCCTAATTTTTGGAAAAAATAACTATTACGGATCCAATCTAGCAACCAGGATTCTTGCGATTCATCATCGGGAGAAGAGTCCATATTAAATTTATCTGACCAGGCCACTAAAGGCCGGAATAACAATTGATCATACATAAAAATGACCACAATCATGGTAAAAATGGCATAGCCCAAAGCGCGAAGATTATGCACTTGAATGGCCTGTGCGATATAAGAGCCTAAACCAGGTAATTGTATGGATTGATGCGCTACCGAAATAGATTCAGCCAAAACCACAAAAAACCAACTGGCCGACATAGAAACCATCATATTCCACAATAAGCCCGAAAGTGAGCATGGCACCTCCACCTTCCAAAAGCGTTGCCAGGGGGATAATTGAAAAATTTCACAAGTTTCTTGCATATCCTCTGGAATAGTTTTGAGAGATTGGTAAAATCCAAATACCATGTTCCAGACCTGTGCAGTAAAAATAGAAAAGATACATGCGCACTCTGGTCCTAAAAAAGAACCGGGAAATAAATGAATAAAGCCCGTGATGGTAATAGATAAGAAACTCAGTACTGGGATCGATTGTAAAATATCTATCGCCGGAATAATAAGCTTTTCAGCGCGTTTGTTTTTAGCAGCTAAAGTACCTACAATCGCGGTAAATAACAGCGAGAAAAATAAGGCAATGAACATACGTAGTACGGTTCTTAATGCATACAAAGGTAAGTATTGAGGAGCAAGCGAAATATTGATATGTTGCCCTAAAGCATAAGGGCTAGCCATTTGCTTTCCTGTCCAACACAGGGAAAATAATACACAAAACACAAGAACAAGAAGCAACACATCCCAAATATTGAAGAAATGTTGGACACGTTCGCGGTTACTGTCGTATAAATGTAAAATTGGCACGATTTTATCGGTTGATCCAAGAGAGCTATGATGCTTAAAATATCACAAACCGCGTTTTTTCACCATGACTAGAGGTCATTCATGAAGGAATTATGTGAAGAAAAAAATATAGATGAATCAGAAGTGACGATTAAAGCAACAGAATTATACGCACAGCAATTGGATGTTCGGCTAGGCGCAAGCGAGAGAGCCGAGGAAGTGTACATGACCGATGGCGAACGAGGTTGCAACAACGCCGAAAACTCAAGTGCGAAGAGTATAGATGCGCGTCGACGCTTAGAGCAATTTCTAGAGGCTGAGTTCCTCAAAGATGAACTCAAGGATCCATGGGAGTAGAATAACTATGTACTTATGGGAAAAAATCGCTTTTGAAGTAGATACCGCACTGCGAACCTGCTTCCCTCCCACGCATCGAGAGGGGACGCGTCCAGTCCCGGGAGAAAATATCCTTGAAGCCCCTTTAACGCCCTCTCAAAAACGGCAAATTACCGGCTTTATGCGGGTAAATCATAGCGGAGAGGTCTGTGCTCAGGCGTTGTATCGAGGGCAAGCCTTAATGGCAGGTACTGGCCCATTGCGAGAATCCCTAGAAGAGGCCGCACAAGAAGAGGTTGACCACTTAGCGTGGTGTGAGCACCGTCTGAATGAATTAGGCGGACACACGAGTATTTTGGACCCTCTATGGTATGCTGGATCTTGGAGTCTCGGAATATTGGCTGGTGCTTTAGGCGAAGGCATTAATTTAGGTTTTCTAGCAGAAACCGAGCGTCAAGTAGAATCTCATCTGCAGTCCCATTTAGAGCGACTGCCCCAAGAAGATCGAAAAACGCGTGCTATCATAGAGCAAATGCAAGCGGAAGAAGCCTGTCATGCCGCCATGGCGGAATCTGGCGGAGCAACCCCCTTCCCGAATGCCGTGAGGCGTTGCATGCATTGGACCTCAGGTTGGATGACGACGTTAAGTTTTTATTTTTAAAACACATGGATCATTATGGATACATCATCAAAATATACCATTCAAGCGCCCATAATGATTTCGTATATCTTTAAAACCTTTCTTTTTGCAATGATACTTTGTTACATCGTTGCTCTACCTGCCATAGCATATCTTGCCGGACACTCGTTTCAACCCTACTTATTAAATTCAGATGCGGTTTATTTACCTGTATTTTTTTCTAATATCATAGGAGCGAGCGGGTCCATTCACAGCTGGCACTCCCCCAGTGCTCCTTTCTGGTTCCCAGATTATATTTTATTTTTTATCGCATATAT
>JAUYSE010000082.1 GCA_030696465.1 Legionellaceae bacterium | reverse complement strand
GGTGAAAGTACCTCCTAAAACAAATAGTGCGTCGCTACCAATATAGCGATTCGTTAATATAGCATTACACAGCATAATACTCATATAAAACATACTAATAAAAATAAGTACTTTGTACCCTTGAGGGTTTTCAAGATGTGTTTGCTTGTGGACAGATGTATTCATGGTCATCTCATTACTCAACTAACCGAAGGTAATCAACTTTCTTACGAGAATCTCTATATGTGGCAACAGGATTGGCAAATTTAAGCCCTGCCAATACTCCTATACAAAAAGCTTCAGTAGAATCGAACTCTTCGATCAATTCTCTCGATAGGGCAATATCTCTGGGATCCATTAAAAACTGTGCCCCATCCTTTTTACATTCAAAACCCAGTAAGCCCTGCCTATCTTGGTATAACAAACTATTATTACCGTATCTACATATTGCGTATTTAGTTAAGATGTTTTTGGGCTTCTCATGCGTTTTTGAACCGCTAATACTTGCCTTAATAATTTTCGCATATTCTATCCCGATAAAGCATCCCTGAATAGGATGAAGTCCGTGCAAAATATCAGTATCAAAAACAATATCTTGAATAGTGACATGAAGTATTGCTTTCGTATAAAGGCATTGTAATTGATAGTACTCTTCATTTCTTGCCATATACGAATCGACAATTTTATATAAAATAAAATGGTTCTTTCCCGTTTTTTGTTGTTTAAACACTCTACAAAAAAAATCTGAAAAGTTTTTTTAAGTGGCTGTTTAAACAAGCTCATTTATACTTCTGCCTGCAACGGACGGGTTTTTCTATTATAAAAAAGGGTTAGAAAAACTACCGCGATGATTTCATGCTCTTCTTTAGAGAAGCTCAGGATCGGCGCACCTTGAATAACAGGGTGTAGTTGCCATTCCGGTGGGTCAATAAATAATTCTCTGAGTGTAAGCTCATTATTTTCACGTAAATTAACTAATACAAAATCGCCATCGGAAGGGGTTAAATCCGGATCAAAAATAAAAATAGAGCCTTGTTGAAAACGGGGGTACATAGATGGTCGACTTTCTAAAGCAAAAGAACGACCACTAATTTTCTCATCCTTCCCTATAGTTACAGGAATCCAGTTCTGCCATTTTTTTAAATCAATGTTGTTTCTATTTCTAGCTGCCTCCCAATCAAAGACAGGGATAAATAGGGGCGTAGACTGACCAATAAATTTAGAAGAGGCTGCCGCGCCTGCATCAATCAAAGTATCAACTGAAACATTAAAATAATCCGCTATAGTTTTTAACGTAAATACTCGTGGATCCGTCGTTTCACCAGATAATAAACGTCTTACCGTCATGACAGGGATATTTAAATCTTGAGCCACTTTGGTTTCAGTGGTTTTTTTATGTTGCATTAAGTAACGAAGATTTTCAGCAATTGTACATCGTTGAACTTCATCGAGCTTAAGCTGCTCAGTTGCCATATTAATACCTTTGTCTCTTATAAACACAAAATTGTACCTTAAACCATGCCCGAGTTAAACATAATAAAAAATAACTCAAAAATAGTAACAATAAAGTTTGATTATAATAACAATGTTGTTATTATATGTATCTTTGTTGTTTTTAATATGTAGTTATGAAATAGGAGTATAAACAAGAACAATAAAGTAGATGTAGCCAAAGAGTTAAAGGAATATACACCGTAAGGAGTACAGTAATGGACGTTAATTTTAAACTACAAATTTACAAGGGAATAATTCAGTATCTATTGAAGTCAACCAATTACACTTTGAAAGATATTGCAGATCTGACCAATTCTTCAATAAAAAATATCCGTTCAATTTATACCGACGATCAAATGCCCCGCTATTTTTCATCTGAGTTACAACTCGTGAAACTTTATCAAATGATTCTGAACATCCAAGTCAATAACCAAAACAGTATACATACTTTGATTAAGGAAAAATGCAGATGAAAACATTTAATATTAATCAAGCAGCTGAGTTTTTGGGTGCTCACAAAGAAACCGTGAGACGTTTAGTGGCGAATGGACACTTACCTGGTGTTAAGATTGGAAGAAGTTGGTTATTTATAGAACAAGATCTTGTGATACACATCAGAAACAAGTACTCTACCTGCGATGCATCGCAGGGTGTCCATAATGGGAGTAATACAGTATGGCGCTCTACAAAAGAGAAGAAGTTTGGTGGGTTGATATCTTCCACCAAGGAAAAAGAGTACGTAAAAGTACTGGGACTGAAGTAAAACAAGATGCACAACATTTTCATGATCAAGTAAAACATGAGTTATGGTTGGTAAAGCAAACAAAAGCGATCCCAAATAAAACATGGATGGATGCAGTGGTTCGCTGGCTAGAAGAGTCAACCCATAAACGGAGTCTTGATACTGACAAAATGCATTTAGCTTGGCTTGATCAATATTTAAGAGATAAAGTGTTATTGGATATTGATAGGGACTTTATTGAGTCCATTGCTAAGAAAAAGGAGAAGACGAAAGTTTCTCCAGCTACTGTCAATCGGGTGTTAGAGTTGATTCGCGCTATATTGAACCGCGCTTGTAAAGAGTGGGGATGGCTTGAAGCAACGCCTATCATTCGTATGAGAAAAGTTGAAAATAAACGGATCCGTTGGTTGACGAAAGAGCAAGCAAATCGGTTATTGGAAGAATTGCCCTCTCATTTACGAGAAATGGCCGCTTTTTCTTTAGCCACTGGTCTTCGTCAGTCAAACGTTACTGATTTAAAATGGCAGCAGATCAATTTAGAGAAAAAACATGCGTTGGTGCATGCGGAGGAATCTAAGTCTAAACGTGCTATACCAGTTCCGTTGAATACGCAGGCCATTGCTATTTTAAAGTCTAGGATGGGCTCTCATCCCGTT
>JAUYSE010000069.1 GCA_030696465.1 Legionellaceae bacterium | reverse complement strand
ATAGGCTTCTTCAAAACGTAACATCAATAGCTCCTGTAGCAATTTTGTCCGTTTCATGTCTCCCTCCTTGACTTCCAAGTGGTAACATAAAACCGGACAATTTATTAGCTACGGAGCAGGACAATTCATTAGCTCGCGACAAGCGATATGATTTATATTGACTTTTATGGTTATAATTAATACAATTAATGCCGTTTATAATGATCTAGAGTGCTATCTTTTTTATCGATACACCATTAAATTCTGAGGTGATACTATGCCAGCTGAACATAAATCGAGACTTTTTTCTTCTAATGGACGTTCCCCTCAAAATATAGTAGGGCATTGGACACCTCGTTATCCCTCCGCCGAAGAGCTTCGTCGGCTTCAAATTATCTTGCAGCACTTATTTTCGCATTTCCTCAATCTCAGCATTTCGAGACAGGGCGTTTCTCCTACAAGCTTTCTCCAGCCTGATACAAAAATCACCCCAAATGATATATTGAAAATTCTGGTAACCATATTGTATGCGTGTAGGGCTTGTATATTTTTATATCAAAAAGATCAACAGATGAGGGTTTTTGCAAGGCTCTTACAGGGTTATATGGTTTACTTATTAGAGCATAGTGCTCGCAGGCACAACCCAAATAATGCGGATAATGTTGATGGTAATGTAAGGGTGTCTCAAGAATTGGTATCGTTAGAGGTAACACGCTCCATGAGCGGATCAGATAATCTTTATAATAGACATGATTGGTTTGAGACAATGAGATCGGCCATGAGTGGATGGCATGATCCTGCCAACCTGCGTCAGTGGTTTGAGATAATGAGATCGGCCAGCAGATGGAGTGACCCTGCAGACCTGCGTCAACAAGTTTTGTCAAATGATTCTAGATCTAGATTCGGGTCAGGGGGCTCTAATCCAAGTTATTTTAATACTCGCAATGCTCGACTTGTTATGCGTATTCAACACTCTCGTGAAGTACTTCAAATTGACGCAATGGTACTAAAGCAAAAAATAATGATAGATCCCGCGTATGCAGAAGCAAAAGCTCAGCTCTTAGAGATTTTGCAAACGCGACCATTGACACTGACTGATTTGACTCGATTTGATAAGGAATTTTCAAATAAAAAGGACAAACACTTTACATTATTACGTGCAGAGTTCCAGCCTGAAGCGGGAATGACGCCTTCTTAATATAGCGTAAAGTGATTTACTAAAGCACAGAACTGAGTGGGTTTGTTGAGAGAGACCCTGAAGGTTGCAGAAGTAATACAGGCGAGAAGTGGCTTTAAAAAACGTCAAAAAACAGGAAGTTTTTTGCGAGCGGCCAGGGAGGGCGAATAGCGTTTTTTTAAAGCCACTTCTCGGATGTATTACTTCTACCTCGGTTGTGAATGTACGACGCATTAAAATACAAATTCGTGTGAATTTTTTCAGACCGATTAGGATCCCCTGACCGATAGAGCTCCCAGACCGAACTTCCTAATGACAAGTTGATCCCAGAATGATAATCTGAATCACAACACTGCAACACTGCAACACTGTAACACTGCGTATGCTGTGCGTAGCCTCGCACTGTATAAATTTCCTTCCAAGGGATACTGGATGGGGTAAAGGAATATGATAAAAATATTAATTTTGGGTGCCGGAAAAATCGGTAGTCTGGTTGCCGGATTTTTAGCAGATACTTCTGATTATCAAGTACATTTAGGCGATGCCGCGGTCACTTCAATCGACCAAATGCGTGTACTACAATATTTTCCTCAAATACAGAGTGTTACCTTAGATGTGACACAAGGATTGCAAGCCTATTTGCAGCAGCATTCTATACAGGCGGTGATTTCTTGCTTACCTTATTTTCTAAATCAACAGGTCGCTGAAATTACGCTCAATGCAGGCCTCCCTTATTTTGATATTACCGAAGATCTGCAAACGGCAGATTACATACGGGCGCTTGCTATAAAAACAAAAACCTTTGCCTTGCCACAGTGCGGACTTGCCCCAGGTATGGTGGGTGCTATTGCGCATGATTTACTATCTCGTTTTGAGCAACCTATATCAGCCTCTTTACGGGTTGGTGCTTTACCCCAATACAGTCATCATGCTCTGCAATATGCGCTCACTTGGTCCACGGATGGATTAATTAATGAATATGCAAATCCTTGCCGTATATTAGAACATGGAAAACGTAAGGAAGTGCCGGCATTAACAGGCTTAGAAACCTTACAAATTGATGGCATTGCCTATGAAGCGTTCTACACCTCTGGTGGCTTAGGCAGTTTACTATTGCAGTATGAGGGCAAGCTGACTTCTTTAGAATATAAAACCCTCCGTTATCCAGGGCATTGTGCCAAAATGCGTTTTTTAATGACGGATCTGGATCTACAGGCAAATAGAGTATTGTTGAAGCAAATTTTAGAGACAACGCTGAGTCGCACCTATCAAGATGTGGTGGTGATTTATGTGATGGCGACAGGCATGTCGCAAGGGGAGCGCATGAGCACGACGTATGTGAAAAAAATATATCCTGCAGAATATGGTGGTATCCGTTGGTCAGGTATTCAGTTGGCAACGGCGAGTGCTTTGTGTGCTGCGGTCGATGAAACGCTGTTACAAAAAAAAATATCCCATACAGTCCATACCTTGGAAATGATAGGTTTTCAGGCGTTGAGTCAGAATCGTTTTAGTAGGGTATATCGATGAAATCAGCTATTTCCGCTTTTTTATCGGAGTTGGGGATTACTTCTCCTGCACCAGCCGCATACTTTGGCCATGAGTGGCTATCGATGAGTAAACATCTGCCGTTTGTCACTCGGAATCCGGCAGATGGTCAAGTGATTGCAGAAGTGTATACTGCGACAGAAGACGATTATACGCAATTGCTCTCGCAAGCCGAGGCGGCACAAAAAATCTGGGCGTTGGTCCCCGCACCGGAGCGTGGGCAAGTGGTACGCGCCATCGCAGACGCGTTACGCCTGCATAAGGCTTCTCTGGGCGATCTTATTGCATTTGAAATGGGGAAGTCTCGTGCAGAAGCGCAGGGCGAAGTACAAGAAATGATAGATATGGCAGATTTTGCGGTGGGGCAGTCACGCATGTTGTATGGAAAAACCATGCATTCAGAGCGACCACAGCATCGACTTTACGAACAATGGCATCCGTACGGTATTATTGGGGTGATTACCGCTTTTAATTTCCCCATGGCGGTCTGGGCTTGGAATGCTTTTTTATCGGCCATTTGTGGGAATATTACCATCTGGAAACCTTCATCACAGGTTCCTTTATGTGCGATTGCGGTGCATCGTGTTTGTGCCCAAGTGTTAAAGAAGTTAGATTGTCCCCCCATTTTTGGTTTATGCATTGGTCACGATGCCAGTCTTAAAGCACGCTTTTTAGAAGATAAACGAATTCCTGTCATCTCTTTTACGGGTTCTACGGCAATAGGGCGGGTCGTCGCAAGCACGGTTGCGGCACGTTTAGGGAAAACTATTTTAGAGTTGGGGGGCAACAATGCGATTATAGTGGATGAAACCGCCGATATCGCTTTGGCTTTACGCGCACTACTGTTTTCTGCTATAGGTACGGCAGGGCAGCGTTGCACCAGTGCGCGTAGGGTTTTTATACATCAGTCGCTCTTTAAAGATTTTGTACGGCGCTTGAAAACCGCGTATCAACAAATTGTCGTTGGCGACCCATTTAGTGATGCACACATGGGGCCGCTGATTAGTGCGGCTGCAGTGCAGCAATTTAAGACCGCAACTGCACGTATTCGTACTTTGGGTGGAAAAATAATTTTTGGTGGCGATATTTTGCCTGGAACCGGGTATTATGTACAACCAACATTAGTGAGCAATGTGCAGCCAGATTGGGATATTGTGCAAGAAGAAACATTTGCACCTATTGTGTATTTGATACCAGTTTCTGATATTCAGCAAGCGGTACAATGGCAAAATGCCGTGTCACAGGGTTTGTCTTCGGCATTATTTAGCAATAACCTACGGCATACAGAATATTTTGTGAGTAGCCAAGGCAGTGATTGTGGGATTGCGAATATAAATGTAGGCACCTCTGGCGCTGAAATTGGTGGTGCTTTTGGTGGCGAGAAAGATACCGGCGGTGGCAGAGAAGCAGGCTCAGATGCCTGGAAGTTTTATATGAGAAGACAAACCAATACCATTAATTGGGGGAGTGCTTTACCCTTGGCGCAAGGCATTCATTTTGATATGGGCGACCCCACAAGATAGGATTTACATGCGAATTACACTATTTCAACCTTTATGGCTGTCTCTGGGATTACGATATACCCGTGCACGGCAACGTAACCATTTTATCTCTTTTATTGCCTTAAGCTCTATGTTAGGAATCGCTTTAGGCGTGATGGTACTGATTACCGTGCTATCGGTGATGAATGGTTTTGATGAAGCCATTCATCAGCGATTTTTTGGCATGGCGCCCGAAATTACCATCACAGGGATGGATGATCATATCTATGATTGGCAGAAATTAGCTAAAACGGTGCAGGAAGTCCCGGAAGTTTTGGCAATTGCACCTTATGTGGGCGGACAAGGTTTGTTGACGCATCAAGGACAAGTGTTACCTTTAGTGGTAACCGGGATAGACCCGCGCTATGAAGAAAAAATTGATCATTTAAAAGATAAATTACTGGCGGGGAAAATGCAGGATCTCTCCCATTTTGGGATGTTTTTGGGACGGGCACTGGCCGATCAGTTAGGCGTGGTCATTGGAGACAAAATAACACTCATGGTTCCTCAGGCGACGGTAACCCCTGCGGGCTTAATTCCACGCTTTAAGCGTTTTCGCGTAGCTGGTATTTTTTCAGCCGGTAGTGGATTTAATTTTGATACGCGCTTAGCCTTTATCCATATTGATGATGCGCAAAAATTATTTCAGCTCGGTCAAGCGGTTAGTGGTATCAAAATTAAAATTAAGGAAGTCTATCGGGCTCCGGCATTAAGTGCGATCATTTCAGGAAAAATAGGTCGTGCCTATAAAGTAGGGGATTGGACCGATCAATTTGGTGCTTTTTTCCAAGCGGTTAAAATGGAAAAAACCATGATGTTTTTGATTTTAATTTTGATTATTGCGGTAGCGGCTTTTAATTTAGTATCTTCGTTGGTGATGGTGGTGCATGATAAGCAAGCAGAAATTGCTATTTTGCGGACGATGGGGGCTACTCCAGGGCTTATATTACGTATATTTATGGCCCAAGGGATGATTATTGGTTGTGTGGGCACTTTATTGGGGCTCATTGGGGGAATACTCTTAGCCAGTCATGCGACACAGATTGTCGATACGTTGCAGTCTTGGCTGGGAATCCAAATTTTATCTGCGAATGTATATTTTGTAGATTATTTACCGTCTAAAATTGAGTCTGCGGATATTTTGAAAGTTTGTGCGATTGCACTGGGTATGAGCTTTGTTGCGACGCTGTATCCCGCGTGGCGAGCCTCTAAAACAATTATCACACAGGCCTTATATCATGAATAATGCAGCTCCTTTATTTCAGTGTCAGGGTTTAGAAAAATACTATCAAGACACAGTACAAAAAATCCAAATTTTGTCGGCAGTTGATTTTAGTTTAGAGCCCGGAGAACGTGTGGCTATTATTGGGCCATCCGGCTCTGGGAAAAGCACCTTTCTACATTTGTTGGGAGGCTTGGACCCAGAGTATACAGGGCAATTGTCGATTTGCGGACAAGATTGGCGCAGCCTTTCAGAGAAAAAGCGCAGTCAGTTTCGCAATCAATATCTTGGGTTTGTCTATCAATTTCATCATTTATTGCCGGAGTGTACGGCCTTTGAAAATATTGCTTTACCTTGGTTGTTACGTGGGAAGCGTTGTGCAGAGATTGCAGAAATGGTAAATGACTTGCTCTTGCAAGTGGGTTTGCAAGCGCGGGCAGAGCATAAGCCCTCAGAATTATCTGGTGGTGAACGTCAAAGGGTCGCGATTGCACGGGCGCTTGTGCATAAGCCTCGTTGTATTTTAGCCGATGAACCGACGGGCAACCTTGATCGCGTGACGGCACAGAAAGTTTTGCAATGTATGCTTGACCTAAATCGACAGTCCAATACTGCATTGGTTTTGGTTACGCATGATCTCAATATTGCTCGTTGTATGGATACTTTGTATAGTATAAAGGATCAGCAATTGGTTCGGGTGTCACTTGAAGGGATGGAAGGGCTTCCTGCCTAATTATCCCAGAAATTATATTGAAATAGCTGTTGCAGCGGCAGCCTCAGTGGAAGTAGGGACTGGCGTCACACTGGCGCTAGGCTCCGGCTTTTGAGGCGTTGTTGTTTTCGTCCCCGTCCCCGATGTTTTTATTTTCAGTAGTTTGTCTTTCAAAGTCAGCAATTGAGGCTTGTGTGCATTGAGCCAGTTTAAAATTTTTGTGACAGAGTCTAAGCCTGGGCCTTGAGATTCAATATAGAGCGGGGCATTATAATTGCTATATGGTTTTTCATCACAATAACGAATGTAGGTACTCCATCGTCGTTTGCTTTTTCTGAATCCATAATGCCAGCCGCGCAGCCCCCATTGTAATAGAGGATAATACCAACGACCCATATAATGTTTAAGACGCGTTTCCAGTTGAATTTCTTTTTGAATTTGTGTGAGTAAGCTGCGAAAAGGATCATGTATTTTCGACAGAATTTTTTTAGGGAGTGATTGTTTGTTGAGATCGTTGAGGAGTAAAGTGCAAACTTTTTGGACCAGGGGATATTCTTGTGCTTGCCCCAGCGTTTTGAGAAAACTCAAGGTTTTTTCTTGTTCAGACGCATTGTTTGATGATTTTGCGGCGTAAGTAGTCAGTATTTTTAAAAGCTCAAGATCTAAAATAGACGGATTTTGGGGTAAGAGCTTACAAATATGTTCATACAGGCAGGCCGCGATATCAGAATTAGCATGGGTATTGAGTAAGCTTGCAATACTCAGTAAAGGTTTTTGGGGATCGCTTTGTACCCAAATAGATTTAAAATACGTCTCAAGTAGCGGTTTAATATTTTCAGCTTTGCCTACAAATTGACTTAAAAAAAGTGCGCCTAGCGGTACGGTTTTTTCTCCAAACGCGAGCCAAGTATTTGTTTTTATTTCAGTCCAATCGATGGCCACTTTCTCTTTTTTTAGTTCGTTGAAGTTTTTTTGTAGTTCGGCTTCTTTTTTCACTTTTTTAGGGTGCAACAACGTATCCAATTTATGAAAAACAGTTTTGGCCGTATTGGAACATTTTTTTAACCAAGTTTTCCAGGGGGTGCCAATAGGTTCTGGTTGATACACGATAGTGTGCAATAATTCATCATCTACATTTTCTGGATCTTTATAGAGCCAATCAGTAATTCCGGCATTGGCTGCTCTGAAAGTGGTTTCTTCTAGTAAGACGCGCGTCAGTTTTTGTGTGGGATCTATAGAGATAGCATATTGTCTATGACGTTTTACGAAAGCGCAAAGCAGCGATATTTCCTCTGCTTTCCATCCAGAGGTTTCTGTTAAGCACAGCTCTTTGTCTGAAAAAAAATGCTCTTTATGGGTGTTCATTAAACCAAGAATCAATAAGTAACGCGCATCATGCAGCCAGTCTTGTTCATTGTGTAATTGTCGCAGAGCCGAAATGATATGTTTTTTGAAAACAAATAAACTGACACTTTGGAACGTTTCATTCAAATTGCCGAAGGAGAATGTTTTTTTATTGAGGAACAGCTGGTGTAGCAAGATTTGTGCAGTGGCTTGATCAGAAAGCAAGTGCGACATGATTTTATCAAAAGTAGCGCTATCGTTTTGTTCACAGAGTGTTAAGAGACTCTGCAGAAAAACATTGCTGGCTTTCGGTGTTTTCGCGATTAAGATCGCGAGTAATTCATGGCTATCAGGGGTATCGCTGCAGTGTTTCCAGAGTTCTAACCATGCTTTTTCGGAACCATGTGCTTTGATAAAAAAACCTACCGCACTGTTGAGTATTTTAGGGTTTTTAAGGTACCAGTTTTTATGTTCTGGATTTTTCCATATCGCTAAAAGGAGATGAAAGCGCAAAGAGGGATGTTTACTGGCAGACAGGAGCGTATGGAGTTGTTCCGTAGAAAAATAGTGGCTTAAGGTCGCATAATGTTTGCTGTGGATCTGTCCTTTATGGGTTTTTAAAAATTCAAATAATTGCGTTTTGATCCATTGAAGTTTTTCAGTATCCTCACTAGGAATGGCCTGTAAGGTACTGTCTAGCAAATCATGATTGAGGATATTTTCTAACAGGATTTGAATGGCGATAGGGTTGGTTTTTAAAGTGCTTAAGGGTACATAATGTAAAATATGAATACTGGTAAAATCAGGTGAGGCACTGTCTGCATGCAGATAGCCATCTTGATGGATGGTCCCAAGATAAAACCCATGTTCATCATAGACCGCTTCAAATTGATTCGCGCTGATTTTTTGGGATTCCGTAAACGTACATTTTCCCTGTTCATTGACCTGTGCAATTAATTTTTTATGCGCATCATAGAGTTTGTTGCAGGGGTTCTTTTGTAAGAGACATTGCTCAAAGGTTTTATGTGGTAGATGCTTGTCTAACCATTGTAAGAGGGCATTGTGCGCAATGGTCAGCTCCCCTTGTTGACGAATCCAGCGTCGATGTACTTGCTCAGACCATTTGGCCAGCCCCTCTAAACGAATATTGGCAATATGTTGATGATAAAAAGTGCTGAGGGTTTCTAAGGTTTTGACTTTAATAGCGGCGTGGATGGGATCCTCACAGGCCTCTTGTAGCGTTTGTAATAAGGCACGAATGCTCGCTTCTGTGCGAAAAGCCAATATTTTGTCGCGTCGTTTGAGCATGCGTTGTTTATGCCCTGGTTGTGACATCAGCTGTTGTTGTAAGGGTTTGAGATCTGGCGGAAGTTTTCCTTTGAGCCAAGCATTGATTTGATCAAACTCATCTTGTTTCAGCATGAGCGAAAGGCATCGATAACGCGTGACCAGTTGTTGTAATTGTGCTGAGGTAATTTGATGTATAAAACGAGGATTTACGAGTAAACGCTGTATCCAAACACCATTGATAGTACTTTGTTGCAGATCGGGAGACACGGGTTCTTTTAAAATAGCGTGACCTATTAACGCTAAGTTTTCGTTCCCTAAACAAGAGAGATTTTGTGTGTCTAAGGTGTTTTTAATATAGGTGAAAATACGGGGTATTTCTTCAAGGGTTCTTTTGCAAAAACAACGTAAGAGATATTGACAATTTTTTTGATAATAAACATCGTTGGCAGATAGGCCTTGTAAAATAATAGGGAGTATTTGTTGTAGGGTGTGTAGAGAAAAACTTTGAATCAGTGCTATTTCTGCTTCTAGCGGAAGGGTGCTCACGAGTTGACTGATCAAATAAAGATGTTCCTGTTGCTTTTCAATGCTACTAGTAGTCAAGGTTTCTGCATAAACGCGAATGAGGTGATGGACGGTGCCTACCTGCCAAGGGTGTGCTTCTTCGGCCATGTAGTCCAGTAAGGACTCCATCAGAGAGGTATCAATGCCCTCGGGGGTAAAATGCATATATTCCGAAAAAACATGCAAGGCTTGTTGATAATTTTTAGAGATTTTTGGGCTGCTTTCTAAAAAAGTTTTCAGTAGTGGATGATAGGTTTCGCTTTGTGTTTTGATCAGCTCGAGTAAGTACAATAGAAAGGGATCTTCAGGATGAGGGTCGGCATATTGAGCACTCCAACTGAGCCATGCATTAAAGGCGTGTAGAGTGTCTGGGTGTGTGGGGAAGGCCTTAGCAAGAATATTCTGATGTTCGATAAGATTGGGCATTTTTTGTAAGAGCGGCAGCAAGCGATCGCCTGGGGTATGTTGTAGTAGTGCTTGTAAAATAGTGGGATAAGCAGGGTGTGTACTATTCGTAGAATCAGTCGCCCACTCTTTCAAGGCTTGCGCATACCAACTGGAAGGCATAAAAGGGGTATTCTGGTCATAATTGAGAATGCACTGTTGTTTTTCTTCTTGCAGGGTTGAATATTGATGAAAAAGAGACTCTATTTTTTCTATGACGCGTGCATCGTAGCAAGTGTTCATCAGCACCCATAGCATATTGGGCGCTAAGGCTTCAGGCTGGGTATTATAGCTTGCGCAAGATCGCGCCAGGCACGTAGCTGCTTGTGTACACTGGGGGTTCTCTTCTAAAGTGATGGCGGCTAAAAGAAGATCTTGGCGTTTTTCGCAGAGCGCGCTTAATGTTTCACTGCCCAACAGACGCATAAATTTTTGTAGTAATTGCGGAGAGAACAGATGCAGCGGGCTATGTTGAAAATAATGTTGTGCTAAAGTTTTTTGCGACTCTAGGGGTAGACGTTCAATCAACGCGAGCATTTCATCGTTGGAGTAACTGCTCCAAGTCGCCTCATGACTTAACTGTTGCAACAACACTTTTATCCAAATAGCTTGTTCTGTTTCTAATCCTAAATGGGTATCTAAAAAAATCAATTTCTGGGGGAGAGGAAGTGCGTGTAGTAGCGCACCTAAAGGATGCTTCGTAGGGGATGCGGCACTAGAGAGTATCGTGGTAGTACCGTATTTTTGAATAGTGGCAGAGAGAGTTTTGCTGTTTTCAAGAGAGGTGTGTGGCGCAAGTATTGCGATACTATTACTGTCTCCTTGTTGTAAAGCATAGTCAAAAGGGGTGAAATTATGAGCATCCGGGAGAAGTGCGGCTTTGTATGTAAGTAGTTCTGTAATAAGCGTGGTGTTCTTGTATTGGACTGCGAGATGCAGCATGGTTCGCCCTTCAGCCCAGCGTGTATGGAGCCAGGTGGGTTTTTGGCTGAGTGGCGTAATAGCGTCCCCATTTTTGAGGGCATGCACAATAGAAGCACTATCACACAGGGCTTGAAAATCAGGAAATTTAGCGGAAGTCTTACATTTTTTGAAGTGCGGAAGAAGGATAGGATATTCTTCAAGTAATTGGCGTACGAGTTTGCTTCGTGCATGCGTGACTAAGAGTTCTAGTGCGGTTTTTTTACTGGAGAGTAATGTAGTGGTGATGAGTGGTAATAAAGCAGGTTCCTCTAAG
Organism: Legionellaceae bacterium; assembly: GCA_030696465.1. Taxonomy (GTDB): domain Bacteria; phylum Pseudomonadota; class Gammaproteobacteria; order Legionellales; family Legionellaceae; genus JAUYSE01. The sequence continues at coordinate 3,594 of JAUYSE010000069.1, read as the reverse complement.
ATATATCTTAAAAAGAGCAAAGAAATATCATCGGAGTGTGGACTCTCTTGAGTACAAATTCTTTCTAGTGCGCAAGGATGAGGTGCGGACGCCTGTTGAAATAACGTTTTTATTTGATCTATTTCTAATTTTTTGAGGGGAGGGAGGAGTTGGCTTGAGAGCGCTATAGGCATAGATACGCAATATTGTAATGAATTGGCAAAAGTGAATGGTGACGCACCAAGGAAGGGAAGGGGAATATTGGAGCCGGCCCCTTTGAATAGGTGATGCCATTTTTTCGTATCTAGGGAGTTACAACGGGAGAGTAAAATAGTAATTTTCTCGTGTTTTTCAGATAAGTCTTGTAATAAAGTGAGGAAAAACCCGTAATGTGGATTAATCATCCCTACTTGAAAAATGCCCATAAAGTCATCATCATCTAGGCTTTTCAATAGAATTTCAAATTCTTGTAGGGCAGGGCCTTGAAGATTGTCGATTAACTGTATGTTTCGAGTGTACGCGGTTTCATGGGTGGAGCCTATCCCGAATAGAGAAGGTTCACCGAGCAGTATAGTGCTTTTATTTTCGGACGTTTGTTGATTGAGCCAGTGTAACAATTTAGTTTGCACGGATTGGGGCGCAAAACGCAAAAGATGATAAAGTTTGCCTGTTTTGCCGATGGATTTAAAAGAGTCCTGTAGATCATAGATAAAAGCAGACTGCTGTGTGGGAGTAAACAGTTGCTCTAAGAGCGCTAGGCTTTTTTCTTCTGGGGCATATTGTAGATAGAGACTTAGCCAAGTATTGTCTTTGAGAGAGCGGTAAATGGGGGTTTTAAGGGGGGGGATATTCGGATTTGGATCGCAAAGTTCGTTGATATTAGTGGCTTCGGGATTCAGCTGAGGAACAAGAAACCCATGTAGTTCTTCGGGGACCCATTTTAAAAATTCCTGATATATGGTCATGTTACCTGCGTGCGAGCACTATTCCATTGTGCCGTTTATTTTATCTGAATGATTTTAATCTTTCAAACTTTTTATGATAACTTATGTTACGCACGCAGTGCTTTGTTTACCTCTTAATACGTAGAAATGAATTCCCGCCTAATGAGATTAGTGGTACCAAGGCATATCGGATAAAGGGCTTTCGTAAACACGCATAAAGTCATCCTGACGCTCTCACGGCGCGTCCTTGCGCCGTGAAGGTTTACGAAAGCCCTTTATCCGATATGCCTTGTTGCAGATTTTTGTGGTTGGGCGGGAATGATTGATAATAATTAAGGGGAGTAAGAATCGATCCAGGGTAAACGAGCCAAACTAACATGCGCAGGCTTTTGTGAGCACGGCGGGGTCCGCAATCGGCAGGACCCGCCTTTAAGAGTTTTATATGATCAGAGTATAGTATATTTTTTTATTCTGTGTTTTTTATGATGACCAGTGGAAAATAAGCGCACTCAAGATGCCCGCAAGCCCAACTTAATTTCAGCTTGTTGATCCGCAATGACATGCGGAGGTAAGTGGTCTTCTTCTGCCAATTCGGTGATTTTCAATACCTTATCATATAAGGCATACACGCGTGCGTCGAGTTCTTGGTTAGAGTATTGTAAATACTTACTGGCCGCAAAAATGAGCCCGCCCGCATTGATAATATAATCGACAGCATAAGTAATGCCGCGCTCTAATAAAGCATAGCCATGGCGACGATGTGCGAGTTGATTATTTGCTGCACCTGCCAAAATAGGCGCTTGTAATTCAGGAATACTGTCGTCGTTGAATATGCCACCTAATGCACAAGGTGAAAATACATCACAAGCAACACGGTGTATGGTGTTGGTCGGAACGATTTCAGCATTGAAGCTTTGTGCCGCACGTTGGGTCAGTTGAGGGTTGATATCTGCGACGGTGAGTTTGGCCCCTGCTTCATGTAAGTGTTGTGCCAGCAGAAAGCCCACATGACCTAAGCCTTGGATGGCAACGTGTAGGCCTTTGAGGGAAGACTTGTGTAGTTTATGTTTTACGAGGGCTTGTATCCCACGAAACACGCCCATAGCCGTACTAGGAGAAGGATCGCCTTGGGTTGATGAAAGACTGGCGACATAAGAGGTATGTTGCCCAATGATGTCCATGTCTTGCAAAGTAGTGCCACTATCAAGTGCCGTGATATAACGGCCATTTAAACTTTGAACGAATTTACCAAAGGCATGAAAATACCCTTCTCGATCGTAGGGCGTTTGCGGTTGCATAATGACCGCTTTACCGCCACCTAAAGGTAAATCGACAGAAGCGGCTTTATAGCTCATGCCTCTTGCTAGGCGTAGCGCATCATAGAGTGCTTCATTACTATTGACGTAAGGGATAAAACGACAGCCACCGAGAGAGGGGCCTAACTGGGTATTATGGATAGCGATAATCGCCCTCATGCCAGTGTTACGATCTGTAAGACAGTGAACATCACCAAAATCATGCTTTAGGGCATCTTCTAAAAAATCGTAGTTGGATGGAAGAGTATCAGTGTGCATGGACGTCATCGCCAATAGTTTTAAAGGGATATATCATAAACGTTAAACTAGCGTATAACAACTGGGAGTAGTATGATATGGGAAATATTATTCCCTACTTGAGGAGAGGTCATGAACCCTAAAATTCGCGTGGCAGTAACGGGTGCTGCAGGACAAATTGGTTATGCGCTGTTATTCCGGATTGCGTCTGGTGCTATGTTTGGTCCAAACACCGATGTTGAATTACATTTATTAGAATTAGAGGGCGCACTTCCTGCATTAGAAGGAGTTGCGATGGAATTAGAAGATTGTGCTTTCCCACTGCTAAAGAGAGTGTTTTGTACCTCTGATTTGAATGCAGGTATGCAAGGGGTGCATTGGGCTATATTGGTGGGTTCTATTCCACGTAAAGCGGGGATGGAACGTGCTGATTTGTTACAAATTAATGGGGGGATTTTTATTAATCAAGGAAAAGCGATTAATGATAATGCCGCAGACTCGGTCAATGTATTTGTTGTAGGGAACCCATGTAACACCAACTGCTTAATTGCGATGCATCATGCGCCGGATGTTCCAAGAGATCGTTTTTATGCGATGACCGCACTTGACGAATTAAGAGCACGTAATCAACTTGCTAAAAAAGCGGGCGTAGACATCACCGTTGTGTCGCAGATGACCATCTGGGGTAACCACTCATCCTCACAATTCCCTGATTTTTACAATGCAAAAATTAATGGCCTGCCGGCTATTAATGTCATAGATGACGAAGCTTGGTTTGAGCAAACGTTTATTCCTACCGTACAACAACGTGGTGCGGCAGTTCTACAAGCGCGTGGGGCATCTTCTGCTGCATCAGCTGCGCAAGCGATTGTATATGGTGTCCATAATCTTGTACATGATACTGCACCTATTGAGTCTTTTTCAGCGGCTAAAGCCTCTCAAGGTGAATATGGCATTGATGAAGGTTTGATTTTTTCTTTCCCTTGTCGTCGCGAGTACGGAGAAGTGAAAGTTGTCGAAGGGCTCTCTATAGATCATCCCTATAGCAAAATGGCATTGGCCAAAACCCTCGATGAGTTACGGAAAGAAAAAGAAATGGTAAAAGACTTGTTACGTTA
>JAUYSE010000206.1 GCA_030696465.1 Legionellaceae bacterium | reverse complement strand
AGGCCAAAGAACTCATTCGCTATTTTTAGCACATAACTCCTTAGAGGTGACAGAAACTTCTGTGGTCGAAGATATCCCCACCGTGCAGTTAATGACCTTACATTCGGCGAAGGGATTAGAGTTTCCTGTGGTATTTATGGTGGGGGTGGAGGAAGGCGTATTTCCGTCGCATCAATCGTTACAAGAGCCTGAGCGCTTAGAAGAAGAGCGTCGTTTATGTTATGTGGGAATGACCCGTGCGATGCATCGACTTTATATGTCGTATGCTACTTTACGGCGACAATATGGTCGAGAAGAGCGACATAGACCTTCACGCTTTTTACGCGAAATACCTCCGAATTTATTGCAGGGTTCCGCGGTAGAGTCACCGATGCAGGCACAGACCAATTTTATGCAACAACAATCATCTGTTTCTCAAGCGGGAGAATTCTATATCGGTCAAACGGTATGTCATCCTAAATTCAAAGAGGGTGTTATTCTGGGAGCGAAGGGAAATGGGCCTCAAACGCAAGTACAAGTGAACTTTAAGGCGGTTGGAATAAAGTGGTTGGTGTTAGCTTATGCAAATCTGACTATTGCAGAGTTGGGCTAACCATGGTAGTTTTCTGTTTTCAATTTTAACGAAAGGGTTTTGTGTGAAAATGAGAATTTTATGGACAATAGTAACGGCTGCTCTATGCACCTCTATGAGTGTAGCAGCAGAGGCTAGTTTTACAGAGGCACAAAAGCAGGAAATACAAAATATTGTACATCAATATTTAGTACAAAATCCGACGGTGTTAATGGAAGCGTCTCAGGCACTACAAAAACAAACACAAGATAAGATGGCAACACAGGCGAAAACGGCCATTGTGAAAGAAGCCGCACTTATTTTTGTAGATCCTTTAACGGTGGTAGGAAATCCAAAGGGTAAAGTAACTTTAGTAGAATTCTTTGATTATCAATGTATCCATTGTAAAAAAATGGCGCCTACGCTTGAGAACTTGGTCGCAAAAAATAAAGACTTACGCGTGATATACAAAGAATTTCCTATTTTCGGAAAAAGTTCTGAAGTGGCTTCTCGTGCGGCACTTGCTGCAGCTATGCAAGGCAAATATTTAGCCTTACATGATGCGCTCATCAAAGACGATAAGCATTTGAGCGACAAAAGTGTGATGGATCTTGCCCAAAAAGCTGGCCTGAATATGGAACAGTTGAAAAAAGATATGAATGGTAAAACAGTAACGGATCAGTTGGCAGCCACTCGTCAGTTAGCAGAAAAATTATATTTAATGGGCACTCCTGCCATTATTATTGCTGCAACGCCAGATGGTCAGTGGAAAGCAGGTGCTGAACCGACCTTCTTACCAGGCGCTGCAAGTGAAGAAACATTGCAAGCAATTATCCAAAAAGCAGGTGCTTAAGTAAGTTAAGGTGTTTTATGTCAGCTATACCAGAAACGTTTCAAGAGCTCATTACTTGTCTTGAGCAGTTTTGGGCGGCTAGATCCTGTTTGATTTTACAGGCTTTAGATTTAGAAGTTGGGGCGGGGACATTCCATCCCGCCACCTTTTTACGCGCGATTGGTCCTGAGCCATGGAAAGTGGCGTATGTACAACCCAGCCGTAGGCCAACTGATGGTCGCTATGGCGATAGCCCAAATCGATTACAACATTTTTATCAATTTCAGGTTATTTTGAAACCATCCCCTCTGGATATTCAAGAGCAATACTTAGACTCTTTACGTGCATTGGGTATTAATCCGCATGTTGATGATATTCGTTTTGTCGAAGATAACTGGGAGTCCCCGACCTTAGGTGCCTGGGGATTAGGTTGGGAAGTATGGCAAAATGGCATGGAAATCTCTCAGTTTACTTATTTTCAGCAGGTTGGCGGCCTTGAGTGTACGCCAGTCACTGGAGAGTTAACCTATGGTTTAGAGCGACTCGCGATGTCAGTCCTCGGAATCAATAATGTATATGATTTGCCTTGGGGGTATTCAGGTGCTCGTCTAATTCGTTACGGCGATATTTTTTCTCAAAATGAGCGAGAAATGTCTGCGTATCATTTTGAGCAAGCCAATGTTCCCGTGTTATTTCAGCAGTTTGATTACTATGAAAAAGAAGCACAACAGTTGTTAGAGGCTGCATTGGTGTTACCCGCCTATGAGATGGTGATTAAGGCCTCGCATGTCTTTAATAGTTTAGATGCGCGTCGTGCAATTTCGGTGACGGAGCGTCAGCGTTATATTTTACGTATTCGACACTTGTCGCGTGCTGTGGCGGCCGCGTACTATGCGTCTCGAGAAGCCTTAGGCTTCCCTTTACAAGGGGAATTATAATGCCCCATGATTTTTTATTAGAAATTGGATGTGAAGAGTTACCGACTGCTGCGGTGTTGGCTTTGTCGGAAGCGCTGGGAGAGGGAATACGGCGCGCTTGTACAGAAGCCAAAGTAGCGTTTCAGGGTTTGCAGGTGTTTGGTGCCCCACGACGCTTAGGTTTTTTGATAGAGCAACTCGCAGAAGAGATCCCTGCAGAGCAGATACAAAAACGAGGCCCCGCTTTACAAGCAGCCTATGATGCAAGTGGTGAGCCTACTGGGGCTTTACGCGGGTTTTTAAAGTCTTGTGGCGCAAGCTTGAGCGATATCCGTACACAAGAAACGGAGAAGGGTGCTTGGGTCGTTTGTGATCAAGTAATCCCCGCAAAATCCAGTGCAGAATTGTTGCCTCTATTGGTAGAGCAAGTGATTAAATCTTTGCCTATCGCAAAACCCATGCGTTGGGGGATTGGAGAGTTTCTTTTTGTGCGTCCCGTGCATTGGCTAGTCATGCTTTTAGACGACAGGATATTACCTGCGACTATTTTGGGAGTAAGCGCCGATAGATATACCCGCGGTCATAGATTTCATGCTCCAGACGCTTTATTAATTCCTCATGCTTCTGCTTATGAGGCGCTGTTAGAAGCGCATTATGTGATTCCTAGTTTTGCCAAAAGAAAGAAAAAAATTGCGCAGCAGATACAAGCTCTGGCCGCAACAAAAAAGGCGCAAGCCTTAATGTCTGAGGCACTATTGACAGAAGTGACCTCCGTGGTTGAATGGCCGGTTGCCTTATTGGCTCCTTTTTCAGCGCATTTTCTCGAGGTTCCGGCAGAGGCTTTAATTGCCGCGATGGAGTCTCATCAAAAATCGTTTGCAGTACAAAACAGCGCCTTATTACCGTATTTTATTACGATTGCCAATCTTGAAAGCCCGCATCCTGAGCAAATTATTGCGGGTAATACACGCGTGATGGAAGCACGTTTGAGTGATGCGGACTTCTTTTATCGACAAGATAAAAAACAGGCCTTGCATGATTATTTAGAGTCTACACAACAAGTGGTGTTTCAGGCGCGCTTAGGTTCTTTATATGATAAAACACAGCGGATGCGATTGCTCATGAAAGATTGGGCTCCGCTTTTAGACATAGATATGCAAGTAGCCTATCGGGCAGTTGAATTATCAAAATGTGATTTGATGACGGGAATAGTGGGTGAGTTCCCTGAGCTGCAAGGAATTATGGGGCGGCATTATGCTTTGGCCAGTCAAGAATCCACCCTACTGGCTTCTGCGCTAGAAGAACAATATTACCCGCGGTTTTCCGGAGATATTTTACCGGAAAGTCAATTAGGAAAAGCATTATCACTCTGTGATAGGCTCGATACTTTAATCGGAATTTTTGGCGTAGGCTTAAAACCGACTGGAGAAAAAGACCCTTATAAATTACGTCGGCATGCGATTGCGTTATTACGACTATTAATCGAAATGCCAAAGGCATTTTCCCTGAGTGAAAGTTTGGCACATGCGCAGGCTTGTTTTCCTAAAGGTTTATTACAGGATGGGGTTGCGGAAGAAGTGCAGTCTTTTGTATGGGAAAGATTATTCGTATATTATGCTGCACAAGGCGTATCGCAAGAATTAGTGGATGCGGTTCGCTTGTCTGGCAAAGATAATCTGTACGATCTTGATCAGCGTTTGCAGGCATTACGATTGTTTCATGTGCGTCCTGAATCGGAAGCCCTGTTTGCGGGTAGTAAACGGATATATAACGTCCTTTTACAAGCTAAAAGAGAGATAGGTCTTGTCGATTCTACAAAGTTTCAACATCCTGCAGAACAAGCCTTATGGGATATGTGCGAGAAGTTGCGTGCGCAGTGTCAAACAAAGATACAACAAGGTGCCTATTTAGAGATTTTACAGGAATTATTGCCGCTTCATGCTCCCATAGATGCATTTTTTGATAGTGTCATGATATTTGTAGAGGATCCGCTGGTGGCGCAAAATAGGTTAGCCTTGTTGCAGTCGGTGCAAGCATTGTTATCTACGGTTGCGGTGTTGGGACGACTGTCATCACAGGCATTGTAGTCTAGAAATTAGCATGATCTATCCGAGCCGCGACCGAGCTTTAGTTTCTCTTAATGTCCGGGATCTATCTATAATGTGGCTCTATGCGAACTTATGGATGGATCCCAGGCATTAGGCCTGCTAAGGCTCGCTCGCTCGCCAAGCAGCCCTAAATCCCGGGACGACAGCTGTGGGTGCGTAGGGTGAGTTATTAAGCAAAAAAATCTCCTGCTGTTTGAATTTTAGATAATCTTGCCCTGCGAAGGGAGGTTAGCCCCCATTTTCCTAAATTCAGACTATACTTCATATATAGAACTTTTATTCATGAGGTGGAGATATGACTTCATTCATTATCGCATTTTTTGTTGTGTTGGTGTTGATCTGCTTCTGGGGTGTTGCTATCTACAATACGCTCATTGGCTTTATTGAAGCGGTGAACAATAATAAACGTCAGATTGATATTCAGCTTGATCGACGTTATAAGGTGTTTGAATCGCTCATTGAAAGCGTCAAAAAATATATGGATTATGAGCAGTCCACCTTAAAACAAGTGGTGGCACTACGTAATCAGGCAGAGAACTCAAAGGCATCTGGCGATGATAAAGGACGTTTTGCAGCAGAAAATCAAATCTCACAAATTGCCTCAAAGTTATCTGTAGTATTTGAGCAGTATCCTGACTTAAAAGCGAACCAGAATGTGTTGCAATTACAAGAAGAAATTGTCAATACGGAAAATAAATTAGCCTTCTCTAAACAAGCATACAACGATAGTATTGAGCGTTTTAATGCAAAAAAGAAATCTTTTTTTGAGTCTATCGTGGTGCACTGTTTTGCCTTTCAATTAAATAAAACCTTTGAGTATTGGGCATTACCAGAGGCTGATATTGCCAATAAAGAAAGTTATCAGGTCAAATTGTAGACGATTCTTTTTAAAAGGACGCTGACATGACTCAGGAAAAATATGTCTCTGTTGCGCCAGATTGGCGCGCGGAGCTGCGACGTAATGACAGAAAAACACGCTGGGTCATTCTGATGTTTTTTTTAATGTACATATGCGTTGGTTTTGTGTGTGATGTGAGTATGCTTTTGTCGACACACCCACATATGACGCCTCTAGCAGATGTACAAGCTTTGTTAACGGGAAAAATAGTCCCTGTGGTGACCTTGATTATGTTTGGGGTTGCAGGGATATCTGTTTTGGTCACGTTTGCCTTACACAATCGTTTAATGTTATTAGGAACCACTTCTCGCGAAATTACGCGCGCAACCGCCAGGACTGCCCAGGAAGTACAGTTAATTGGGGTATTGGAGGAAATGAAAATTGCGGCAGGTATGCTTTATATGCCCAAAGTCTATATTATTGAAGCGGATTATATGAATGCATTTGCCAGTGGTTACAGCGAACGCTCAGCTATGGTTGCTGTCACGCAGGGGCTTTTAGATAAATTAGATAGGGCAGAGCTGCAGGCGGTGATAGCGCATGAGTTGAGTCATATTCGGCATCATGATATCAAATTAACTCTATTCGTCGCGGTGTTAAGTAATTTATTATTAATGATGATAGACACTATTTTTTATAATATGCTATTTGGAGGAAATAGGGATTCGCAACAATCTAACAACGGTTTTTTCTTGGTAGTCATTTTGTTACGGTATATATTGCCAGTAATGACCGTGGCGTTATCCATGTATATGAGTCGAACTCGTGAGTATATGGCAGACAGTGGTTGTGTGGAGTTAATGCGAGATAATACCCCTTTAGCACATGCTTTATTAAAAATTGAACAAGACTATGCAGCACATGAACAAGCATACGGACAGGCTTATGGGCAGACTGCTCATGAACAAGTACGTCTTGCCGCATATTTGTTTGATCCCAGTGATATGCAAACAGTAAAGTCATTAACGCATCGTTTTACCACCCACCCCAGTATTGCTGATCGTTTGAAAGCCATAGGATTTAGAAAAACATCCTAATTTTATCAAAGAAAAAAGACGAGTATATTGAATATACGCCAGCCATTCCCGCCCAACCCCAAAACTTCGCTAACAAGGCTTCTCGGATAAAGGGCTTTCGTAAACCTTCACCGCGCAGGGAGGCAAGGGGTGAGCGTCAGGAGGACTTTATTCGATAAGCCTTGGTACCACGAATATAATCAGGCGGGAATTCCTGGATATCAGCCATAAAATATTAGTACCTCGCCATTGAGGGGAGGCGTAAAAAAATTTTTCGAATAATTCGCAGATATGGTTCTTGGCCTGTTCCTGCCTTGTTCAATAGGGTATAATCGATTTATTTCATATCAACCACAGACTCCATGAACTATTCTCTTGAACAATTAGCAGAACATCTGAGCGGTACGCTTTTTGGAGACCCTCATATTACGGTAAATCGCTTATCGCCTATAGATACTATTTCCCCGGGTGCTTTGGTATTTGTTGATGGACCGGAGAATCTGCAAAAAGCAGAGGTATCTGAGGCGGCAGTATTAGTGATGAGCACCGAATTAAGGTCGACACAGAAGCCATATATTCAAGTTTCTCAACCTAAACAAGCATTTATGAAGTTATTGACGTATTTTCATCCTCCACGAATGCCGCCTATGGGCGTGCATCCCAGTGCCATTTTAGGGCAGAACGTGACGATTGGGGAGCATGTTAGCATTGGGCCTTATGTGGTTATTGGGGATGATTGTGAGATTGGCGATCATTGTATTCTCTACCCTCATGTAGTGCTTGGTAATGATGTTTCTATGGGCAGTCATTCGGTTATTCGTCCGCAAGTGACCATCTATGATGGATGCAAAATTGGTAAAAACGTCAATATTCATGCGGGGAGTATTATCGGTTCAGATGGCTTTGGATACTTTTTTGCAGAAGGTGCGCATCAAAAAGTTCCCCATGTAGGCAGCGTGCTTATCGAAGATGAGGTGGAAATTGGTGCCAACACGGTGATTGATCGTGCAACTTTAGGGCAGACCGTGATTGGTACTGGCACTAAAATTGATAACTTGGTGCAAATTGCACATTCCGTAAAAATTGGAAAACATAATATTCTTTGTGCCTTTACAGGGATTGCGGGCAGTAGTCGTAGTGGAGATTATGTGGTTTTTGCCGCGAATGTCGGGGTAAGCGATCATGTGGTGATTGAAGATGGTGTGGTATTAGGCGCACGTACAGGCGTTCCTCCTAATAAACACTTAAAGGCAGGCAATGTGTATTTAGGCAATCCTGCTCGACCAAAAGACAAAACACTAGAGCAAGAACTGGCAACCACTCGTCTTCCTTATATGCAAAAAAATATCAAAACCATGTCGGAACGACTTACGGTGTTAGAGCAAAAATTAAAAAATGATGAGGGCTCCGTTTCATGACGCAAGCATTGGTCTTAATTGACGGTTCCTCCTATTTTTTTCGAGCTTATCATGCAGTACCTCCTTTAGTAACGCCTAAGGGGCAAGCCACTGGCGCTATTTATGGCGTGGTGCAAATGATTAATCGCCTTAGAAAGGATTATTCTACCCCATTTATGGCGATTGTATTTGACCTCAAAGGTAAAACGCATCGGCACGAATGGTACAGTGATTATAAAGCGCATCGTCCTTCTATGCCTCAAGATTTACAAAGCCAATTTGAGCCTTTGTTGAAACTATTGCGTTATATGGGGCTACCCATCTTGTCGCAGGAAGGCACGGAGGCTGATGATATTATTGGTACGCTCACCCAACAAGCGGTGGTGGCTGGCAAAGAAGTTATTATTTCGACGATGGATAAAGACTTTGCGCAATTGGTGAGCCCGCAAGTAACGCTGGTGAATACCATGAGCAACACGATTCTGGATGAAGAAGGTGTGCAGGCTAAATTTGGGGTGAAGCCAGCGCAAATTATTGACTACCTGAGTTTGATAGGGGATACCTCAGATAACATTCCAGGCGTATCTAAATGTGGTCCAAAAACCGCTGTGAAATGGCTGACACAGTATGGTTCACTTGATCAACTGTTGTTGCATGCGAATGAGATTGGCGGGGTAATCGGCGAGCATTTACGCGCGAGTGTGGCACATTTACCGCTGTCAAAAAAATTAGTGACCATACAAACACAGTTAGATTTTCCAGTATGTATGAGCGATTTACAATGGCAAGCGGCGGATGAGCCGGCCTTGCAAGATTTATTACGCGAACTAGAATTTCACTCTTTATTGAAAAAATCTGTTGCGCCGGTTGTAGAAGAACAAGTGCCTGTAAAAATAATGACGCAAGAAGCGGATTTTCAGCGACTGTATCGGATTTTTTTAGATAATAAGCAAGTTGCGGTGTATCCTTTATTGGAGGGTAGTCATCCACTGGATATTCGCTTTAAAGGGATAGGGCTGGCTACGGCTACGGAAGCGGCGTATTTATCATTGACTGAGGATGCTTCAAGTACGGCTTCATTAGAGCAGCGTTTTTCATGGTTGCGAGCACTCTTAGAAAACCCGGAAATTGCTAAGATTACGCATTATGCGAAAGGCTTATTACATGCCTGCACGCAGGCAGAGATTTGCTTACAAGGGCAAATCTTCGATACGATGCTAGAGTCGTATTTATTAGATAGTCATGGCGACCATGCAAATCTTTCTCGTTTAGTAGAAAAAAATCTTACGACGCCCTCGTCAGTGCCTAGCGATCCTTCTGCATATACCGTGCTCAGAGCGCAGCAAGTCTGGGACTTACATCATTTGCTGTATCCAAAACTCACCCCCGTTTTGCAGACGGTACTTGAACAGATTGAAATCCCGTTGATTAGCGTATTGGCGGATATGGAGCATATAGGGATACGTATTGATCCGGTACAGTTGCAAGTACAGGGGGAACGGCTACACGCACGTATTCAAGTGTTGGAGAAAGAGGCGGAGCAGCTCGCCGGAGGCGCGTTTAATTTACAGTCGCCAAAACAATTACAGCATATTTTATTTGAAAAGCTGCAATTACCCGTGATTGAAAAAACGCCTAAAGGGGATCCTTCCACGAAGGAGTCAACCTTACAAGAATTAGCGGCGTTTTATCCACTGCCTGCCGTGATTTTAGAACATAGGGGCTTAAGTAAGTTATTATCGACCTATATAGAAAGCCTCCCTAAGCACATACATCCGAAAAGTCATCGAGTGCATACCTCTTATCATCAAGCGCTTACTGCGACTGGACGCTTGAGCTCCAGTGACCCTAATTTACAAAACATTCCGATTCGCACCGAAGAAGGTCGACGTATCCGTAATGCATTTATTCCGCAAGAGGGATATGTGCTAGTATCGGCGGACTACTCGCAAATTGAGCTGCGTATTATGGCGCATTTGTCGCAAGATCCCAGCTTGCTCAAGGCATTTGCGAGTGCAGCGGATATTCATACGGCAACGGCAAGCGAGCTTTTTAATACGCCACAAGATGCGGTGACCTCCGAACAAAGAAGACGTGCTAAAGCCATTAATTTTGGTTTGATTTATGGGATGTCAGCGTTTGGTCTGGCGAAGCAATTGGGGATCGATAGACAAGAAGCACAACGCTATATCAACATCTACTTTGAGCGTTATCCGAATGTATTACAGTATATGGATACGACGCGCGCATTAGCTCGTCAACAAGGCTATGTCGAAACCTTATTTGGTCGACGCTTATATTTGCCGGAAATTAGAGCAAGAGAAGTCATGCGACAGAAAGCGGCAGAAAGAGCGGCTATTAATGCCCCTATGCAAGGAACTGCAGCGGATATTCTTAAAAAAGCGATGATTACCTTGGCGCAGTATCTAAAAGCCCGTCCAGATTTTGCAATGCATATGCTATTACAAGTGCATGATGAATTGGTCTTTGAAGTGCATGCGAGTGTTGTAGAAGAAGCGGTTGCGCTAATTCATCAGCATATGGAGCATGCTTGTAAGTTAGATGTGCCATTGCTGGTGTCGGTTGGGGTAGGACCTAATTGGGATGCGGCACATTAATGGCTGGAAAAATATGCTATTTCTTTAGAAAATGAGTTCCCTCTCAGTGGACCTTTTGTATAAGCGTAGAGCGAAGATGATTCCTACAATCCCTATCATCCCCGATGTGGTTAATAAAATGAGTGACATACTCAAACTGGCGAAGAAACTACTTATTTGAGGCGGTAAATTATAATTTTTATAGAACAGTGAAATAATGGTAGAGAACACCACTACGGTAAAAATAGGTCTAATTAATTTGACCCCATTTTTAAGGGTATAATGCGCGCCTAGTTTGCCCCCTAATATTTGTCCGACAGACATACAGAGCGCAACACGGTAATCAATATTCGATCCTAAGGCAAAACAAACGGTGGCAATCAGGCTGCTGTTTAAATTAAAAACTTTGGTATAGGCAGTGGCTTTCTGGAAATTATACCCTAAGAAATAGGTCAGGAAGAAAACCCAAAAGATGCCGGTGCCAGGGCCTAAAAATCCATCATAAAAGCCCATGATAAAACCAAAAATAATATAAAAATATAGCAGATTACAGCGAGACTCTTTATCTTCAAGCCCCAGCTTTGGGGAAAATAACAGATAAAAAAAGATAATAATCAGAAAAATAGGGCTCATTTTTGCAAGACTATTGCTACTTATGATTTGTGCGGTAATAGCACCAACAATGCCGCCTAAAAATCCGCAAACAAGCCCTTTATTCGATAAGCCTTGGTACCACTAATATAATCAGGCGGGAATTCCTTTAGCCCCAATAGTATGTCTGAGCGCTAAGGCTTGCTCTATAGCATTCAGCGGGATAGTTTCTTGATGAGGGCTTTCTATATCGCTGATGGTACGGGCAATTTTTAATAAGCGATGATAAGCACGTGCGGAGAATTTGAGTTTTTCCATGGCTTGACGGGTAAATTCTTGTGCTTGAGGGGTGAGCACGCAATATTGCTCACAGGCTTGCGGTGTGAGATGGGCATTCAGGCATTCTTGCCGAGTATATTGCTGGTTGCGTAGTTCAATGACGCGTTCGCGTAATATTTTACTGCTGGGACCGTTACTCGGGGTAGGATTTAAAAAAAGAGCTTGAGGCACCGGATGTACCGTGAGTTGTATATCGATGCGATCAAGAAAAGGCCCCGATAATTTTGACCAGTAACGCTGAATCTGTGGCGGGGAGCAGATACATTCTTGTTGTGGGTTGCCATAATGTCCGCAAGGGCAGGGGTTCATCGCGGCGACTAATTGAAAACAGGCAGGGTATTCTAATTGGATGCCCGCACGTGCAATACAAATAGCATGTGCTTCTAGTGGCTCGCGCAGGGTTTCTAGGGTGTGTCGTTGAAACTCTGGAAGCTCATCGAGAAATAAAACCCCATGATGCGCTAGTGAAATTTCACCAGGTTTGGGAGGATTGCCGCCACCCACTAAAGCCACTGTGGATGCCGTATGATGTGGAGCACGAAAAGGAGGCATGCGCCAAGTGGGGCGATCCCATTTTTTGCTGCTTAAAGAATGGATGGCGGCACATTCTAAAGCCGCCTGTTCAGAAAGCAAGGGTAATAAGGTGAGAATGCGTTTGGCGAGCATGGTTTTACCACTACCCGGTGAGCCACTCAGTAATACACTATGCCCACCACAGGCCGCAATAAATAAGGCTTGCTTCGCAAACTCTTGGCCTTTAATGTCGGACCAATCGTAGGGAAATTGGTATTCTGGTTCCTCGTTTGAAAATGGAGGTTGAGCTAAGGGCGTGTTGTCGCTGAGGTAACTGGCTATTTCACGTAAGCAGCTGCCAGTATAGAGCTGAGAATAGCGTGTAACTGCCGCGTCTTCGGCATTGTCTTTAGGGATCACTAAAATATCGTTTTCTAGTCGTGCCCCCAAAATAATTGGAATAATATCGGCAATACCCCGTAGCTCTCCATTGAGCGCGAGTTCGCCAATAAAAGTGTGTGTTTCCAGTATATTTTTTGGGATTTGCCCGGAGGCCGCTAAAATACCTAGTGCAATAGGCAGATCAAAGCCACTACCACTTTTAGGGAGATCAGCAGGGGAAAGATTAACCGTTATTTTTCGGCAAGGGAACTCAAATTGACTATTGATAATGGCGCTGCGCACGCGGTCTTTGCTTTCTTTAACGGCGGTTTCTGGTAGTCCGACCATGGTAAATCGAGGTAATCCGGGCGACAGATGAACTTCAACGCGCACTACGGGGGCATGTATGCCAAAAGTGCTGCGCGTTTTTGCGATCGCAAAATGCTGCATAAAAGATCCTAATAGGTTGGAGAGGTTTGGACGTATACTCTTCACTGAGTATATTCACCATAGAAATAACATCAAAATTATTTCTTAAGGTTTTTTGCGTGGCAAGTGTATCAGGGGGGCGTCTCTTTTTCTATTGCTTTTTCGAGGGTTGATAATTTTTCTCGTGTTCTTTCAAGTACCTTACGTTGTAAGTCAAACTCCGTGCGTGACACTAAATTTAAACTTTTGAGGGCTGATTGTGCGAGAATAGAGAGCGATTCTTCGATCTCTTGACGTACAGGGGTGAGATGTGTTTCAACACGCTTACAGATTTTCTGTAGGGTATCATTCCATGATGAGTGATCAGGCATAAATATTAGCATATAAAGAGAACAATACGTGGTATTATAACATAATACGGTATAGCTTTCTATCGAGGAATACATATGATTTTTAAAAGCTTAGTGGGCGCATTGATGTTGGGTATCTTATTTGCACTGAGTTCTGGTTTAATTGCATTGGTACGGGATGATGGCAGTTCTAATCGTACTGTGCGTGCACTCAGTTGGCGGATAGGCCTTTCTCTCACTTTATTTATCTTACTGCTGCTGGCGGCTGTATTCGGATGGATTCATCCGCATGCACTTGGTGCGTAACTACTCGCCCGGGATGGAGTGAGTAGTTACCGTTTTGCTAAAGTTTGTGAGGCAGTTTCGTTAAACCGCTTCGCGAATAATCCATTCTCTTTTTCCTTGGGATATGCTGTTATCCCAAACAATAATCGGTTTTTCTCCACTACGATTAGGTTGTGTGGAGCTGCGTAATAGCGCCGCAAACGATTGTTTTTGTGCTATTTTTTCAAGCGCATGTAATACCAAAGAGGGATCAGTTTGATGATCTTCGATGACCAACTCTTTGCCACGATAAAGAATAGTAATATTTTGGTCTTTTAGACCTTGTTTAAGGGTGATTTCCAGTTGACGCCATCGGGCTTGCGCTTGACGCTGCAATTGCGCTTGCGTCTGATGGGCTTGGTAAGAAAGACGACTTCTTGCTGGAAAAATACCTGACCAGATAGCGCTATGTGGCGTTTGTTTGAGAAAGTACGCGCATAAAGCATCTAACACAGGGCTGTAAGGCCCTAAGTATTTTGCTTTTTTAGTATGCCCACGATTTAAAAATATGGCGAAGGTGAGGGTGTGTCCGTTGGAAGTATAGAGATATCCAGACAAACTGCTGACGCCGGTTAAGGTGCCCGTTTTAGCGCGAACGAGGTCTTGTTCTTGCTCTTTCTTCAACCGTTTGGCAAGCGTACCATCACGACCAGAGACTGGGAGTGCTGCAATATACTCATAGGCTAGCGGGAATTTATCATGCAAAAACCGCAGTAAATCGACGGTTTGGCTAGGGGTTACGCGGTCAAATCGAGACAAACCTGAGCCATCGACTAATACGGCATTTCGCATATCAATCCCGGTTTGTTGTTGCAAAAATTGCTTAATAATGGGTTGTGCTTTATCCCAGTTGACCGGCGAGCCATTGAGCTTGGCTGCCGCATGTAAAAACAAGCTATCTGCGTAGAGGTTGTCTGAGGGCTTTAAAGTATCGGCCAGAAGGTGGGCGATAGATTTAGAGTGATCATTGGCCACGAGTAAGGCGCCTTTCGGAGTGTTACCCAGTAGAATACTGCCCTCGAGGGTAATATGCTCTTGTGAGAGCGTTTGACGAATTACGCCTTGTGCATAGAGGAGGGGATTATGAATCGCCATGCCTTGTTGTATCGCCCATTGCCCCGGACGGATACAGCCTCGCGCAGTCAGATGGTTATTTTTATCTAAAGAAAAAGAAACACCGCAACGATCGGATTGTTGCGTACGTACCGCGTTATCGACGGTAATAGTATGGCTCGGATCGTGTACTTCAATCACCGCAGGGGTGTTGTTTTGATTCCCGGGGTTGACGGTGATATTGAGACGGTTGGCATCGACCATGACGGGCCCCAAAGGCGCACCATAACTATAGATAGAGTCGTGAGGATCCCATCCTGGCGCGGAAGGAGTAACATTGGCGTGGGTGCTATCAATAATGATATTGCCATGGATTCGCTGAATATGCCAAGTGGATAAGCTGGCAAAAAGTTTTTGTAAGCGTTGGTGTGAAAACGAAGGATCTCCGCTGAGTGTGAGATATAAATTGCCTTCAAGGGTCCCGTGTTCAATACGTGCACTGTTAGTGCTGAGCTGATTGAGAAAATGATAATCTGGGCCTAAAGCCATGAGCGCTGAGGCATCTGAGAAGAGTTTCATATTACTGGCTGGGGTGAAAAGCTCTTGTGCATTTTTTCGGTAGAGAATATTTCCGGTTGTTAGATCATATACGCTGATACCGATAGGCATATTGGGATCAATATGATTTAGTAGAGCATTTGCACCAGCGGCAATGTTGGCAAAACTAGGTGCAATAGAGGAAGTGATACAGAGTAAACCGAGCAACATTTTTTTCATTGGGCATCCTTTCAGTCACATATCGTATATCATCGACCACTGCCTTGGATTATGAAGCAGCTGCAGTTTTGTGTCCAAACTCGCAACATCAAGAAAGTGGAAGTGGGACTCTTGGGCTATGCCGGAGACCGAAAGATCGCCATCTCTGAAA
>JAUYSE010000078.1 GCA_030696465.1 Legionellaceae bacterium | reverse complement strand
TAGGCGCAAGCGAGAGAGCCGAGGAAGTGTACATGCAGTACATGACCGATGGCGAGCGAGGTTGCAACAACGCCGAAAACTCAAGTGCGAAGAGTATAACACTATTTTAAAGGCTCTATTAAGTAGAGGTGCACCATCATGCAAGAATTCATATCTATCAGCTTATTTATTATTTTGGCAGCCATTTCTCCGGGTCCAGACTTTGCCATTGTTACCAAAAACGCTCTCTTATGTTCCAGAAAAATTGGCATTTTTACTGCTCTAGGTATCTCCATGAGCATGCTGATTCATTCTATTTATTGTATTTTGGGGCTTGCCATTATTATCTCTCAATCATTATTAGCCTTTAGTATCATAAAATATTTGGGGGCCGCTTATTTAATCTATATCGGCATCAAAGCCCTATACTCCAAACGTGAGGCAGCACAATTCAACATTGAATATTCTCAACAAAGCATCACTGAATTACAGGCATTTTATCAGGGGTTGTTATGCAACCTCCTGAATCCCAAAGCCATTATGTTTTTATTGGCATTCTTTACCTTGGTGGTAAAGCCGGGAAACGCCTTATTTATGGAAATGGGCTACGGCATTGAAATTGTCATCATTCATATGATTTGGTTTTCTTGCTTAGCTTATATGCTCACCCATCATTCTGTTAAAAATAGTTTAAACAAGATCCAATATTATATAGTAAAAGTAATGGGCGCCGTGCTGGTAGCGTTTGGATTACGCATTGCAACTTTAAGTCAGGCGGCATCCGCATGAAAGTAGCGATATATAGCATAAAGGATTATGAAAAAACGCTTTTTGATGCCGCCGAACAACCACATACGCTTGTCTTTATCCGCGACACACTATCACTCAGCACCGTTCATCTTGCCGCAGGATGTGACGCTATTTGTTGTTTTGTGACAGACGACTTAAATAGCGAGGTAATTAAAAAATTATCAGATTTGGGCGTTAAACTCATTGCCCTGCGCTCTGCAGGTTTTGATCATGTAGATTTGGCTGCCACAAAACACGCGGGAATCACTGTCGTCCGCGTTCCTCAGTATTCTCCTGAAGCCATTGCCGAATTTACGGTCGGCCTCATTTTAATATTAAATCGAAAAATTATTGCAGCTTACGAACAAGGTCTCAAACATAATTTTTCTTTAGAAAGATTAATGGGCTTTAATCTTTCTAAGAAAACCGTTGGCATTATTGGTACTGGGAATATAGGCACTGCCTTTGCGAAAATTATGCATGGGTTTGGTTGTCGATTGCTGGCGGTAGATCCACAACCAAACGATACTTGCAGAAATTTAAAGGTGAAGTATGTTACCTTAGATTTTTTACTAAAAGAATCCGATATTGTCAGTCTGCATTGTTTGCTTAACGACCATACGCGATATTTGATGGATACTGACGCATTTTCTAAAATAAAAAAAGGCGCAATGCTCATCAATACAGGCCGTGGCACACTATGTGACACTCAAGCGCTCATTCAATCGCTTGAGTCAGGACATCTTGGTTATGCGGGGCTAGATGTCTATGAAAAAGAACATGATCTATTTTTTAGGAATCATCAACATGACAAAATTCAAGATCCCTTATTTTTAAAATTACAATCTTTACCCAATGTGCTGATTACGCCGCACCAAGCGTTTTTAACCCAAGAAGCCGTCGAGAATATTATTCATACCACACTTAACAATATTACGGCATTTGAACAAGGTCATCCCGTAGAGATTGTTCAAAATTAACTTCCTCTTTTTTCCCGACAAAAAGTGCTCGTAGCGCCTCTTGTTTTTCACGGGAATGATGCGTCAAATCTAAAGTGATTTGCCCCAGCATCGCGTATAACGCTTGCTGTTTAGGGTAGTCGAGTGCCTGTAAATGTTTCTGTACCGTCAAAGTGTCTCCTCGTTGAATGGGGCCGGTTAAAGACTTCTCTGGAGATAATGTCTGTTGTAAATTTAAAACAGATCCCATCATAAGGTTGGTAATCACCCGCATTGCTATGTCGTTTTCAACGCCGGCCCCTCGTAAACAGACTAAAGCTTGCTGCGCGAGCGTCACTACATAATTAGAAGCAAATACCCCAGCAGCATGATATAAATGCTTTTTCTCTTTATCTATTGAATAGTTGACTGAACCAATCGCATTTAATACCGGAATCATAACATCCAGGGCCTCTTTATCACCCTCAACTGCACAAAAAGTTCCAGAGTACTGCTCTACACTGAGCGCTGGCTGTGCAAAGCTATGCATAGGATGAACACTGGCTACATAACAACCAAGGTGTTTCATTGGTTCTAGAACATCTGAAGATAATGCACCACTACAATGCACTATAATCGCACCGGGTTTAATATTTTTATTGTGACTGAATTGGAGGCAAACCTCCTCAAGCGTATCATCAGGGGTGGTGATAAAGGTAATATCCGCATTAGGTAAAGAGGTAATGTCAGAATACAGCGTCCCACTCCCGATAAATTGAATCGCATTTTTGGAGCTATTTTGACTCCGGTTGAAAATACCTTGAATACGCGCGACGCTATTCTTTATGATTAATTTTCCGATGGTTTTTCCGAGATTTCCTGTACCAATAATATTGACGCTTAAGTCCATTGTAGGTAAGCCAATTAATAATCATATAGGGCATTAAAGTACCATTACCAAGAAATAGAGTCAAATAAAAGATAATTTCCGAGTATTTTAATGGTAGCCTTGTTTCTCATACATTTTCAGTAAATCATCCAAAAAAATATGCATTTAGTCCATCATCAATGGTGATTAATAGCTCACGATGTTTGGGGTACATGGTTTATGGGCAATAAAGGTAAAAAAACGAGGGGGTCTTCTATGAGCTATTGTGCTAGAACCATAGATCTAAATCCTTTTAATATTCCTAGCATTGCGACACACAAAACTAAATAGATGATGGGTAATAACAATGCTTTTACCGGAAACATCGCGAGAGAGAATACTACAAGTGTCGAAAATCCCATATTAATAAAACTCATCACCGCTGCACCATGCGCTTTATCAGTAACACTTTCCATTGCACTGGCAGAGGCGTTTGCTAAAATAAAACATAGTCCAAAATAAATAATAACCATAGGAAAGAATAATGACCATAATACAGGAAGATGCATCCATATAACCGTAAACATAACGATAACGCCTGCACTTGCAATCCATATTCCAAAACGAATCATGGTGATAAAAGAGTATTTTCTTGACAATCTTGCACTCACTAAAGAACCTAATATCATTCCAACTGGAGGCAAGCAGTTCGCTACTCCATACTCATCACTGCTCATCCCAAATAAACTAATCGCAATAAAAGGCGCAAGCGCAGAAAATACATAGATAACACTCGAGGAGGTCCCCATCAATAAGCCCCCCATCACTAAGCGAATATTTTTAAACTGAAGCGCATAATCATGTATTAAGTGATGTATTTTAAGGGCATTCAGGTTGAGCGTTTTTTGCGTTTCAGGAATTTTGGTCACTAAAACAAGTAACACGAGCCCATATATTGCACTCGCATAAAAGCAACTCATCCAGCCCAAATACGTATTTAAAAATCCACCAAGAGCAACTCCTAAACCAGGCGTAACTGCAAAAGCCAACATTAAATAAGATATTTTTTGACTAGCCATTTTAGGATCATAACATTCATTGACTAAGGTAAACGTCATTTTCAAACCAACGCCAGAACCAAGCGCTAACATGAAGCGCGCAACAATTAACAACCAATACATATGTATTACTCCAGATAACGCACAGAGTAAACTACTCAGAATTTGTATGATAATCCCAGCATAAAGTGCAGGCTTTCTGCCAAACCGATTGGCTATTGGACCATACAACAATTGCCCTAATGCATAGCCCACCAAAAACCACGTAATCGTTTGTTGCGCCAGATCTTCGCTGATAGCAAAAAATTGTGTAATATCGGGTAGTGCAGGTGTAAACAACACCGCATTCACCGACGCAAATGAAATTAGCAACAATAAGGTAAAAAACGGTAATTTTGTTTGCATGTACAAATTCTCTTCTAAATTAACGCAGATTTTAGTGTAATGGGTGAGCAGTATAATGCTTGTAGAATAAATAAACAATTATAAAATAACAGCTGTTACCTATGGATTTTTCTCGTAATCTATATAGAAGTCTCATATAAAAAGAAGAACCCAATGAATGAATGGTATACACAAACAAACCATACCACCGTGATTAATGTCTACGTACAGCCAGGTGCAAAACATACCGAAATTATGGGTTTTCATGGAAACTCGCTTAAAATTCGCCTTGCATCACCACCCATTGATGGACGTGCGAATCAAGCATTATTAAAATATGTCGCTATTTTGTTTAAAGTTCCTCTGCGACAAGTACAACTCCATCGAGGAGATAAATCTCGACATAAGGTCATAACGATTACAAACAGCTCCATTAATCCCGCAGATATTTTTACAGAGAAGCGTAAAACACTACCCCCACTCTATTAATGTGATCTAATAATGCAGGATTATCAATTTTATGCCTAATAGAGACATCTATTTTCCAGGGAAGGAGTAGATCATCTATTTTATTCTCAAGAGATAATTGTTCAGTAAAGGTGAGGGTTGGAGCAATAAGGCATAAATCAATATCTGAGCCCGTACGATAAGAGCCCATTGCTCGAGAACCATATAAAATCACTTGCTCAATCTTGGAGTGAAGCTTAAAAATATTTTGTAAGGCTTGAATGGCCGTCGGCGGCAATCCAAATTCAGAAGGTGTTTTGTGAGTCATTGGACGCTTTTAACGCTTGCATTTTATGTTGAAATGCCTGAAAACAAGCATAATAATAATGGAGAATTTGGTATGTTATTTCATCCGCCACGCTCGGATTGTAGGTATGAGAAGTTTGGTTACGGCTTTTAATCATTTCCATCCATAAGTCACCTTGTTCAATCAAACCTTTATTAAATGCTTCACGTACAGCGTCACGTGAACCCATAATATTAGAAACTCCTTGAAAAAAAAGATAATCCTTCATGACATTCCAAGCTAACTCATGTGTAAATTCAAATCCTTTAATGAGCCCTTGCTGCTCTAACTTAGAAAGTGAACGCTGTTGAGTCAACTGCACTGCTTCGGAGAGTTGTTGCAGCGCTTTGGTATAATTCTCAAGACGTTGATGCCAACGAATATCGGGATTCATAATAGAAAGTGTAAAGGGATGATTTTCTATTATCACTTGATTTTATTGGAATGGCCATCTTTTTTTAGCAGCCATTCCCGCCCAACCCCAAAACTTTGCCAACAAGGCTTTGGGGATAAGGGGCTTTCGTAAACCTTCACCGCGCAAGGACGCAAGGGGGTAGCGTCAGGATGACTTTATGCGTGTTTACGAAAGCCCTTTATCCGGGAAACTTTGGTACCACTAACATTATAAGGCGGGAATTCCTAATTTTTTAGAAATAGCATGAGCACACCACATTTAAACCTCCTTCTTCCTTTCTCCCAAATATTCTGCAAAACGCAGCATATAGCCATCTGGATCCAAGATGATAAACTGACGATTACCTACTTCAAACGCATCCACTCGATACCACTTCTCTTCTATCGGCAAAAAAATAGGAACGCCCGCTTGCTGAACTCTCGCATATAACGCATCCACATGCGTGGTTCTTATTTCCAAATTGATACCGCGACCAAAGGGCTTCTCTAATGGCGCGGTTATCCAGGTTCTGTTGGTGCCCGTAGCATTATTTTTTATTTCATCCAACATAATACGTGAACCTTGACGCTCAAGCATGGCAAATCCCTCGACTTCTCGTTGGTACTGTATTGTAAAGCCCAATGTCTGAATATAAAAAATAAGGCTTGTTTTAATATTAGAACAACAAAGCTCTGGTGTAAGAGCGGTTACCAAGCGTTTATCTAGCATTCTCATTGCGCCTTCATTTTCAAGGCATGTCTGCCTGTAAAGAAGTTAGTATCCTTAAAACTTCGGCGACATGGCCCTTAACACTCACCTTACGCCAAATATGTTGTAGTTTGCCATTCGGATCAATAATAAAAGTGCTACGCTCTATCCCTCTCACTTGTTTGCCATACATAGATTTTATTTTAATAACATCAAATAGCTGACACAATGTCTCTTGCTCATCACTAATAAGCTCAAAAGGAAAACCTTGTTTAGCCTTGAATTTTTCATGTGAAGTAACACTGTCACGCGAAACACCAAAAATAACCGTATTCAATGCTGAAAACGCCTTAAAAGTATCCCGAAAATCACAACCTTCTGTAGTACAACCTGGTGTAGCATCTTTAGGATAAAAGTAAATGATAAGCCATTTGCCTCGATATTGTTCCAACGAAAAACTTACATTATTGGTTGCTTTGCATGGGTTTGCTGTTATTTGTTCGCCTATATCCATAATGTTGCTCCTTGTCACACAAATTTCACTTACAAAAACACATTCAGGAATACTACCCTCTTCCAAACCATAGATCACGCCTATGAACATATTAGTAGCAACAACACGCAGAAAATGAGGGCCTAGCCTTAGGATGTTCGCTGAGTCACTTAGATACCATTGATTTTCAAGCCAAAGATTTTTATCTCAAACAGGATATCGTCTCTTCTTGTCTCGTGGTTAAAACTTCACACCCCGTATCAGTTACCGCAATGGTATGCTCCCATTGGGCGGACAATTGATGATCTTTTGTGACAACGGTCCAACCATCCGCTAAAGTTCGTACTTCTTTTTTTCCGAGGTTGATCATAGGCTCAATGGTAAAGGTCATTCCCGCACAAAGTTCTAATCCTGTATTGGGCTTTCCGAAATGGAATACATAAGGCTCCTCCCACATTTCACGTCCAATCCCATGGCCACTAAACTCACGCACTACGGTGTAATGGTTGGCTTCCGCATGTTGTTGAATCACATGACCAATATCCCCCAAACGAACGCCAGGGCGCACGATTTTTATGGCCTTATATAAACACTCTTGTGTTACTCTCACTAAGCGCTGAGCATATGGCTTCACTTTGCCGACAAGAAACATTTTGCTAGTATCCCCAATAAACCCTTCTTTTTTAACGGTAACATCAATATTAAGGATATCGCCTTCCTTTAAAATTTTTTTATCTGAAGGGATTCCATGACAAACAACATGATTTAAAGAGGTACAAATACTCCCAGGAAATCCATGATGATGCAAAGAGGCAGGAATGGCACGTAAATCTTCCACAATATATTTTCGACAAAGGCGCTCAAGCGCATCGGTCGTCACTCCAGGAATGACAAACGGCTCTATCATTTCTAATACTGAAGCAGCTAAACGTCCCGCCACTCGCATTTTTTGAATTTCTTCAGGCGTCTTCACTGATATATTCATTATTATCCAATGCTGCTTGGTTAACTAATAACTGAATGGCGTCCACATAAGTAATAGAGGGGTTTGCCTCCATCAATTTTCCTATGCGCATCCAATATTCTGCTTGAGAATTAATAGATCGACTCATTGCTTTTGCCATAAGTTTTGCGGCATCATGCAGCTCATCTGAAATTTTAACGATTCCCATAAAATAAACCCAAAAAATACGATTAACAGCATATTACTATACTTATATATGATTTGCTACAAAATATAATTTGCGCCCGATATAAACACAAAACTGACCATGAAAGGAAAAATCATGAACATAATAGCCGCCACCGCTCGCGAATCTGAATTTATTGATCAAAAAATTGATCAGTTCAACAGCGGTCAAGTACCCTTCACACAGAATCCAACCTATATCTACAAAAACTATGTCATCAAAGAAAGTTCGAAAATCATCGCGGGGATTAATACTTTTGTCTACGGGTGGAAAATACTCTACATTGGAGTCCTTTTCGTGGAAGAGCAGTACCGAAATCAACATCTAGGGAGCCAACTGCTTCAACACGCAGAAAATGAGGCCCTCACCTTAGGGTGCTCGCTGAGTCACTTGGATACCTTTGATTTTCAAGCCAAAGATTTTTATCTCAAACAGGGTTATGAGCTCTTTGGCGTTCTTGAAAACTGCCCTCCTCATCATAACCGTTACTATTTGAAGAAAATATTGGGTACGTAAGGAGCGTTATTCAGTCAATTTTGTCTAAAATATTAACCTATCGCCTTAATTTCATCTAAAATTTCACCAAGCAGTACTTGCTCTAATTCGAACATAATACGCGTTGCCATAACCCCATCTAATAATCGATGATCATAAAAAAATCGCACCAATGACAACGCATTTATATTAAATACATCAAAGGTTAAATTAAAACTCATGGGGGAACGTAAAGATAATACTGGCACCGTATGTGCCATATTCGTTACTAAAAAAGTTCCCAAATAACGCCCTCTGTATTTAGATATATTAAATGCGAGCCACCAGCAAAGGCGTCTTAATAGAAAAGGGAGACGATTTATTTTAAGCGGCGTACGAAAAGATCGTACTTGATCTAAGGGCGCATTTTTGGCTTTCTGGATTTTTGCATCCAGCGCGACCAACGATAAATGTTCTGGTTGCTTTATTTTATTGAGTAATACAATGGTTTCCTCTTCAAAGATACGTTCAACCGTTAAGATGGCCGTCGTATCTTCATATTCATAAATATGTGGTGTAGGGAATGAAAAATAGGTTTGCCGTAATACCGCGTGTTTTGCTGAAATGAGCGCGAATGCTTTAATAAAAATTGCAAACCAGCTTAATTTCACAGGACAATTTCGTTGTGCCTCAATTAACGCAGACAGCTTCATATGCTTTTCAACGGCAACCGTATTTAAGGTCATTTTATAGCTGAAATACATGAAGTCGCAGATGATTCTGCGCGCCAAAGACAATGATTTTCTTTTACCCATCTTTTTCATGTTATTTTTACCCTGTCCTATAACCCAGATTTTTTAAGATGACCGCCCGTAGAGAATAAGGAAACAAGGAAAGTAAACCCGCACCCATACGTAAAATCCCCGGAAAAGTAATCAAAAATTGATGTCGTGCAAGTCTTGATTTAATCAGCATCGCCGCTTTATCGGCGGTCATGATAAATGGTTTTTTCGTCTGAAAAGTATCACACAAAGGAGACTCAATAAACCCTGGACACACGACTGAAACGTGTACTTTAGCTCGTCGTAACAAACCGTAGAGCGCTTCACCATAGGTCTTCAGTGCTGCTTTGCTGGCACAGTAAGCAGGGCTCATCGCCATGCCATGATATGCTGCCAAAGAGCTCATTAAAACAATATGCCCTTGTTTACGCGCACGCATACGCGCAATCAAAGGAGATACCGTTGCCATGGTAGCCGCGATATTAGTATCTAATAAGTGCTTTACTTCATCCCAGGATTCAAGGCGTTTTTTTGAGTTAACACATAAAGAAATACCTGCATTCGCAATGACAAGATCGATGGGCCGCTCTGTATCAAGCTGCTCTATCATCTCTATTAATGCCTCAAAATTCAATATATCAATACTATACACTTGAACGCTGGCGCCACGGATTCGGCATTGATTGGCCAAATCTTCCAATGCTTCGGCACGACGACCAAAAAGAGATACGTGCGTACCTGGACAAGCATATGTACGCGCTAAAGCGCCGCCAATTGCCCCAGAAGCACCCGTAATAAGGACATGGCTAGGCGTAGCTGACATATGAATCTCCTAAGCAATATTGGAACTTTGTTTTTTTGAGCGCTGCATGAGGGAGTTCAATAAAGATTCTATTGAGTGCTGATGAGGAAAAGTTCCCTGCAGCATCGCCTCTGTTCTTTTTTGATGATAAGCACTGACTTCTTTGTCTGGAAAAATATAAAATTGTTTATTCTCTACTGCTCGCACTATATATTCAGCAACATCCAAGGCGGGCTTAGCAAAAGATAAACATGAAGCTAAGTAATGACGAAAAGCGTCGGTTTCTGCCGTTGCATTGGACAACAAACCCGTATCGGTAAATGAGGGAAATACGACAGAAACATCTACCGGTTTTTGAAAATAATTCAGTTCAAAATGCAAGGTTTCAGAGAGCGCCAAAATAGCGTGCTTAGACATAGAATAGGGTGTTAATTGCGAACCTACACAACAGGCAAACAAACTTGCCATATTAATGATATGGGAGCGAAAGTCTTGCTTGAACAGTACCGGCAAAAATTTTTGTAAAACCTGTATCATTCCATACAAGTTTACATCCATAACTTCTTGAATATGCTCAGGGCTTAGCTCCCAGAACGGCGCCAAATGTCCGATAATCCCCACATTATTGTAGAGCATATCAACACGTTGACACTGTTCATAGGTCTGGTTCAGGAGGCAGTCTACGTCTAAAGCTTGTGTAACATCACAGGGGATGGCACTCGCGGAGCCATTGCGCGTAATTTGCGCTACAGCCTGATGCAATCGCGAGACATCTTTATCAGCCATCACCACGTGCATCCCTCGTTGCGCGCATACTTGCGCCAGCGCAAAACCTATTCCGCTCGCCGCACCAGTTATTACTGCAACGGGTTTCTGAGTCATCCGTTTACCTTATTGGTTATTATTTTGAAATCTCGCGTTATGATAACGGAATTTTCTAACCATGCAAGCATCAGAGCAAGATCATATAAAATCCAAGCAGTATGGGGGTGTTTTTTTGATCAAAATACGAACGATCTATCCGAACCGCAACCGTGAGAGAGCGGAGCAGTTGAATGTTTCAAAATGCTCCTCTTGCTAACGCGCGCGGCTCGGATAGATCTCGCTAATTTTACATATAAGAGGTGTTTACCCTGAAGAAGACTTTAAGCCATTCAACAAAGCATTCACAAAATATCGACGCTTCCCATGGACTATTTTAACCTCGACACCATGCACTTCATTTTCAAACCCCGGAAAAGCGTTATCAAAACGTTCTAGCATTTTCAAATATTCAATAATGAGCCCACTCTCTTTCGTGATTTTCTCCCCAGGCATAACAATAGGAATCCCCGGAGGATACGGCGCCAACATCGTCAAGATGACTTTATCTTCCAGTTCATCTAAGGAGTATTCCGTATAATGAGATTTTATCAGATGTTGATATGCTTCGTTTGGGGTAAGCACCGGTTCAGGCAAAATCTCAAACGCATTCATTAATAACTTACTCGCATTTTCGCGTTTAAGAAAATGATGCATCTCGGCACATACCTCTTTAAGACTGACTCCCTGATAGCGTTTTACCTGTTTTTCTATCAAATCAGGAAACACCTCCAACAACAAAGCATTAGCATCATATACTTCTTTAAATAAAACTAAATCACTCAGCAAATTCATTGACTTACTTTTATTGACTCCAATGGAAAACAAAAACAACATTGAGTAAAAACTGGTCTTTTCATCCACCACTCCTTTCTTCATTAAATATTTTGAAACAATAGGAGCAGGAATACCCATTTCCTGAAAAGTAGTATCATGGTTAATGCCAGGGGTAAGCAAGGTGACTTTTATGGGATCCAACATGGTAAAATTTTCGCTGATCTCAGAAAACCCGTGCCAAGTATCCTCCGCATTGAGGTACCATAATTTTGCACTGTCTTCTGCAAGATTCATAAAATGCTGTGTACCTGATTTTTTTATTTTTAATACCGCCTCTGGCTGCCATAAATCAAAGAACCATTCTTTATGCGTATCAAAACTGTTTTTGACTTTATGAAACTCCTGACGAAATGCAATCGCCTCTGAAATAGCCTCACTAATTAAACGATAGCCTAATTGCCCTTCCATCATTTTAGTAGCCACATCCAATGAGGCAATAATATTGTATTGCGGTGACGTGGAGGTATGCATCATAAAGGTTTCGTTAAACACATCGCAATTTAATGGCTGCAAACCATCTTTAATATGAATCATCGAGGATTGAGAAAAAGCGGCCAATAATTTATGCGTCGATTGCGTGCTATATACCGTCGGATGATACTCTTTATGATATTCGCTCATGGCATATCGCCCATTATAAATGGGATGAAAATGCGCATACGGATACCAAGCTTCATCAAAATGCAAATGCGGAATATTACTCTTTGCCAGTTGATCTTTTACTTCATCCACATGATAAATAAGACCATCATAAGTACTGTTGGTGAT
>JAUYSE010000079.1 GCA_030696465.1 Legionellaceae bacterium | reverse complement strand
TTCCTTTAAGTCATCAATATTTTCTGGTACCTGCGTAGGTTCATTCTTTGCTGGCTCAGGTGCTTCAACGACAGGTTCGGTTGCTTCAACAGCAGGTTTAGGATCCACGATAGCTTCAGGTACTTTCACGACAGGTTCAGGTGCCTCCACGACAGGTTCAGGTGCTCCTACTGCAGATTTAGGTGTTTCGGCTGCAGGTTTAAATTTTTCTTGCCAAAATAAAGTAGTATTTGCTGCGAGAGCGGATTGCAGATTTTTCGAATATTTCTTTAAAAACGCCATACAATTTTCTAGCGATTGGTCATGTTCCAACGAATATTGGTTTAAGAAAATGTAGCATTTATCTTGCGGGATATCTTTGGTACGCAGGATCTGAGCGCAAAAAACCAAATGTTCTACTAATAATTCAGGCTGCTCTGGCAATACCATTTTTGCATAGTTAGTCAATTTATTAAGAAGAGGATCAAGTCCAGAGGAAATTGGTAACGCTTTCCAGTGCACTTGTAATAATTGAAAGAA
Organism: Legionellaceae bacterium; assembly: GCA_030696465.1. Lineage (GTDB taxonomy): Bacteria > Pseudomonadota > Gammaproteobacteria > Legionellales > Legionellaceae > JAUYSE01. Next base: position 3,883 of record JAUYSE010000079.1, on the reverse strand, counting down.
TAAACCAGCTTGTGTTAGTTGATGCGCATGTGTAACTTTCTGAGAATCAATAGAGGGTAAAAAATTTTGAAAAGCAGTTTGCCACAATGCGATAGTGGAAAAAAAAAGAGCATCATAGTTTGTATCGGATCCAATGCATTTTTGTTGCAACATCCAAATATTTATTTGTTTTGATGCTTCACTTAAAGGGGCGAGAAGTGCTTCTTGAAAGAGAGGGATTTTACTTTTCTTGATATCCAGTTGTGGAAAAAACAGAACGTTTTGAATTAATTCTATCGAGGTATAAGGGGGTAATAATAAAATTTGAATAACTTGTTCAGAAGAGCAAGCTTTCCGCATGCTTGTACACAAAATTTTAATGGCATTTAAAGAAAACGTTCCTCGTTGTTGCAGAAATTTCCAAAAAAGAAGTGTAAGATTTTTTTGTTCGGCTATGGATAGCGTATTAAAAGGTGCTTCTTCCACCAAACAATGGATCTTTGGCAATGTATTGGTGAATGGTTTTAATGTTAAGAGAATAAGCAGTAATTCTGGCGTTTGTTTTAACGGGATTTGATGGTTAAGAATATATTGCCTAAAACCATCTATTTGCTCCATAGTTACACAATATAGTGCATTGCATAGCCTATTCAATGGCCCTTTTTCAGAAAAAGCCAGCGAGAGTGTTTCAATATATTCTGCTGAATCGCAACAAAACATTCGAGTCACTTTATCTATCAAAGGTATTTTATGTTTCTCGAAATCTCCAGGTTCGGGTATCTTTATGAATATAATGCATAATTGTATTATAAGGTTCTCTATAGCCGAGGAATGATTGCGCCAACTGTCTGAACCGATCGATGACATAATGTCGGTGATTTTTTCTAATATTTTCCCATATTGTGAAAAAGAGTAAAATGTGTATTTTTTATCCAGAGGAATCCACTCAGCATTGAGAATTTTCCGGGTAAATACAGAAAATACGCTTTGGAATGGCGTCGGTGGTTCATGCTCAGCTGCGCAGCCATACTTCGCAAATAAGTTCGCCCATTTTTGGAAAAGAGGAGGGAGCTGTTCCGCGGGTATTAAAAATAGCAGTTCTTTTTCTAAAAGTGGCATTAAGGCCCTAAAAAAATCAATATTCGGACGTCCATTTAATACGGTATGGCTAAGTGTATGAAAATATAAAAATACCGCATTGAGTTGCTTGTAAGACTCCCCATCGAGGGTTTGAGATACCGCAGACCAACTACGTTTAGGATCAAGAGGGAGGGTATTCCGCACGGCAAGTATGTGATGCATCCAAGATTGCGTAAACTCCATAATAACTGGAATATTCTCTGCTTGAAGCTCTCCAGGAGGCAGCGTATGCGCGGTGGAATTTTCTTGGGTAAGTTTTTCTGGGTTTGGCGTTTCAAAAATCTTAAGTGGTTTGACCTTTGGCGGTTTTGGTAGTTTATCCCAGGCTAATTTTGCAGTATTGAAAAATAGAATCCAGCGTTGTTGCGCTTCTTCCTCTGGGGAGAGCTGTGTGGTATCAGAAGTTAATTTTGATGAATATTGCGCCCATGCACGCTCAACGGATCGTTTACAGCGGAGCCATGCTTGACGATAGGAGATATTCTCAAAGTAATTCGTGGCAGAATAAGACATAAAAGCCTCACTCATAAAGGCTAATATATTTTCTTGTTGACGCATGGGCGCATTATGTCGCTCTTGTTCTTGTATCCGAAGCGATAAGCAAGTACGTGTCGTTAGATATTGTGTTTGCGCATTATGACGTAACCATTCAAGCTTATGCTCTTTCGGTTTTTTTAGTTTTCCCTGTAAATGTTGTTTTTCTTCCTCAAAAATAGTGCTGACTAATGGAGGATTTTTTTGCTGATAACCAGCATATTCTTTTTGGATAAGGCTGTAATTAATAATAGCAATATACCCGCCAGGGGCACCTTGTCGTCCTTGTCGCCCACAGGCTTGTTTGTTATCGTGGGGCGCGCCCGCAAAAGTTTGTATTACCCCTAACTCTAGTGGTATATCCGTTCCTCTGGTCATACGGGCACTAATCACCCAAGTATTTTCTTCTATATCCTGTATAGTTTGCTCTTCTGAATGACCGTTGGCATGGCTATCTTCTATCCATTTCTTTTGAAAGGGATAGTCTGCATGCTTTTGGAGGGCCGCATAGATGCGAGATACCATCTGATTATTTTCGCAATGAATAAGTCCGGCCGCAAAGGGGCTTTTTTGGATGGTTCGGACGATATGCTCTATTTGTTCTTCAAAATTTTGCGCATAAATATGCGGCCAAAAGGTAGTTTGTATCGCTTCATGTGTCGCGACTTTCAGAATATGAAAAATGTTATAATCACGCACGTAGCGTTGGACAGCTAATTTATCTCCCGCCGTTGCGGTACATCCTTCATAGCTGGCATAGTGCGTGCTTAAAAGTGAGAGGATATTAGTAGAAAGCACAATGGGGGTTTCTGGATCGACAAAGTGATCGGGTGCTTCGCCTCGAGAGACGGCAGCGACATTTTGATCAACACTAATAAATTGCTGCACTCCAGCACTATAAGTAGATCCGGGTTGTTTTTGATTATCAATCAGAATGGGGAGTGTTCGCCCCTGTAAACAATCAGAGCCCACCGGACGCTCACCAATATCTTCATAAAAATCGATCTCTTTTTGGAGATGTAGGGCGCAATGTACGGCTCGTAAGAGAACTAATAATTGATCATCTCGTTTTTTAAAAGCTTGCTCCCATTCTGCCTCTGTTTTTTCTACAGGAAATTCAGGATCACTGTTTTCTAAAGTGGGCAAAATACAGTTTTTGTAAAAAGTAGAGTCGCTGGGTTGTAAGGCTGAGGCTTGGATTAATCGCTGAGTGAGTGGATCTAAATGCTTCCGTCTAGAAATACACAAGGTTTTTTGAAATTCTGAATCCTTCGCTAGGACTTGTGTATAGAACGCATGAATTTCTCGATAGGCCCATTCTTCTAAATTATAAGCAAAAGCTCTTTTATCGTTTTGAGCAGTGAAATTATGTTGAGTAGGATCAAATAATAAGATGAGATCGAGTTCATCGACGCAAGCAATACGACTTTCATTAGTGGGTAAATATTCGCGTTTTACCCATGCATTATAGGATATGAATAAATTAAAATTTCCAGGCGTGGCATAATGAATTGGGCAGGATCTATAGCGGTGCATAGGCGTGGTTGTCTTAATATAGGCACAGGGCAGTCTCATTGCCTCTAACACTATTTTATTGGCATTATAATCACGCCAAGAGAGATCTTCTTTAGAGCTAAAGACATCCACGGTTTTGCCAATGAGCGCTAAGTATGCGGTACGCATAAGTAATACAATACTTTTGCCTTGACCTGTACGCATTTGGTATATTAAATTTTCTTCTGGAGCTGAAACGATATAAAGCAGCGTTAGCATTTGAGTATGCTTTACCCATTTCCCCATAGTTCGTAATAATATTTCACGCATACAGGCCAATAGGCGAGTCGAAGCTAGCAGTTCATCCTCTGTTTGGAGAAGCACAAAACCTTGCTGTTTGTGTCTTGCATCATAGAATTTAATTAAATTTTCTTTTTCTGTAGATAATTGAACCGCTAAGTCTTCATCAGAAATAAAATCTAGTTGTGCGAGTTGGCTATAAGTATTGGCATAATAAAATAAATGAATAAGCTTTCTTTGTTGTGGCGCAGATAAATAGCCTTTCCCTTTATACTTAAACTCTGAAAGCACACGCTGCAAGGCTGGCAAAGGGACTGCGTATAGCCGCTTTGAACTGCCATTTGGATTTTGTGCGAGAAGTACGGTTTTATAGTGGTGTAAAAAATCTTTAATGACGTATTTCCGATCAATTAAATATTCTTGTAATAATGCAAAT
>JAUYSE010000059.1 GCA_030696465.1 Legionellaceae bacterium | reverse complement strand
TGGCTTTACTTGTGTGTAAAGCCATGCCCTCACGGTCGCGGCTCGGCCTCTTAAGAGACCAGCATCACTACTCTACGGGATTTTTCATCTCTTCTCGTAAAGAAGAAACATAAGGGTGACTGAAAGCATCGATAGCAAATTCGTCCACCTGCTCTGCATCCCAGCGCGCGCTTTCTATACTGACCAGGATATCCATTTCATTTTGAGTCAGAGAGCCTTGAGCGACTTTTTGTGCGAGAGCGTCTTTTAATCTCCCAAATTTGAGTCGTTTTAGGTCGCTAATTTTTTGATAGAGCGTTTCATGTTGAGTTAAGAGTTGAAAGGCATTTTCGACACGCTCGATGGCTTGATGGGGATCGGTGTGTAAGAAAATATTTTCTTTTAAACGTTCTCGGAAGGCATTATTACGCATCATGCATTGTGCAAGTTTTTTATCTAGAGCATCGTTAGGCAAGCGCATCGTTTGTCCGAAAGGAAAGGCAAAAAAGCAAATAATGCGGCCTAAGATGCGTGAAGGGAAATTATGACAAAAAGCGATCATTGCTTTTTGTGCATGGTAAAAACAATATTGTACCGCCCATTGAGTGTGTAGTTTATCGTCTGGATTTTCTTGTTGTGAGGCACAATAATGCAGAGTTGCCATTGCAAGGTAAAGATAAGAGAGTGCATCTGCTAAGCGCGCAGAGAGGCGTTCTCGGCGTTTGAGACTGCCACCCAGGGAGAATAAAGCCAGATCTGCGATCCAGGCAAAAGTGTAACTTAATCGAGTAAATTTTTGATAGGCTCTTTTAAGCGATGTTTTGGGGGTTTTGATGAAGATCCCGCCGGTCCATGAGGAAATAAATGTTTTTGCCATGTTATGGGTAAAATACTGCATATGTTTCCAGAACGCTTGATGAAAGCGTTCTTGGTCGTTTTCTTGCAGTGCGTAAAATTCCTCTTGAATATAAGGATGGCAGGCAAGCGAGCCTTGTCCGAAAATCAGTAAATTTCGGGACATAATATTGGCCCCTTCCACGGTAACGGAGATGGGGATCCCTTGGTAATATTTAGAAAGATAATTACTTGGACCCACGACCACTGTGCGGCCAGCATGGATATCCATTGCGTTGTTGATGGCGATGCGAGACAGTTCTGTATTAAAATATTTGGTGATTGCAGAGGATACAGAGGGTTTTTTGTGTGAATTGACTGCCGCAAGCGTTAGTAATCGAGTAGCTTGTACGAGATAGTGTAGACCACCAATTTCTGCTAATTTTTCTTGAATGCCTTCAAACTGGCCTATTTCACTATGAAATTGGCGTCGGACTCGACAGTAAGCACCGGTAGTAAGATAGGCGATGGCGGAGGATGCTGCTCCTAAAGCGGGTAAAGAAATAGAGCGACCTATAGACAAACATTCCACCAGCATTTTCCAGCCTTGACCTGCCTTTTTTTGTCCGCCGATGATAGAGTTTATGGGAACAAAAATATTTTCACCACGAATGGTACCATTCATGAAGGGATGATGCGCCGGCATGTGTCTGTTGCCAATGATCAGGTTTGGGGTATCTCTAGGAATCAGCAAGCAGGTGATGCCCTCCTCTCCAACGCCTTGAAGAAGTTTCTCGGGATCTTTGAGTTGCACCGCTAAGCCGATTAAGGTAGCGACGGGAGCGAGAGTAATCCAACGTTTGTTGAGCTTAATTTCTAAGCCTAAAACTTCTTGTCCATCGAGAGTGCGTTTCTTGACAATGGCCTCTGACTCTATAGAAGTGGCATCAGAGCCTGCATTGGGCTCAGTTAAGGCAAAACAAGGTAAGTCTAGACCTTGCGCGAGACTGGGTAGATAATGTTTTTTCTGTTCTTCTGTACCGTAATAAAAGAGTAATTCGCCTGGCCCAAGTGAATTAGGGACCATAACGGTGACGGCAGCGATCACAGAACGAGTGGAAATCTTATAGACAATGTCAGAGTGCGCGCGAGCAGAGAAGCCTTTTCCACCATATTCTTTCGGAATCACCAAACCAAAAAACCCTTTGTTTTTTAAAAACTCCCAAACGGTAGGGGGGAGGTCACCTGCTAATTCAATTTCCCAGTCATCTAGCATTTGGCAGAGCAGGTTGGTTTCATGATTTAAAAAGTCTTGTTCCTCAGGGCTCAGAGTGGTGTGTACAGTGGAGAGCTTCTGCCAATCGGGGGTTCCACAGAAAATATCCGCTTCAAACCAAGTATCTCCAGCGGACAATGCTTCTGATTCTGTTTTTGATAAAGTCGGAATAGATTTTTTACCTCGATGAAAAGCAATACGCGTGATACGTTGACGTATGGCAGGAAATTGAACTAAGGCTATAAGTGATCCAATGACCACGTACAGCACTAAGCGTAGTAATAAGGGAATGGGCGTAAATAGCGTAGTGAATAGATAAAAAATGCTGCCAGCTTCCCAGATCCATGCGGAGGTGTTGAGGTATAATGTGCAAAGAGTAAATAGGAAATAAGCGAGAAAAAGCAACATATTCTGTCCTTAGAGAAGTATAGTTATACTGATGATTGTTCACAGTATAAATTTAAACGTCAAGATATATCATATTATTTCTTAGTTTGCGAGGGTTCGTAAGTTTGGGTTTCTTGAGTACAAAAAGTTTTCGTAGGGCTTGGCGTAGGAAATAAAGAGGCGGAAGGGGAAGGCTCTGTGGGAGCAGGAGAGGAGGCGCTGTTGAATGTCGCTTGAAACATGTTTTTGGCATTAGCGGCCAGTGTTTTTTCACTTAATTTATCAATTAAAGCCATGCAAGTTTCCATTTGACACTGTAAATTATCGTCTTCTTTCGTTTTTTCTGCGAGAACCTCTACTTTTTCCATATCAAGACCTTTGCTCAGTTGGGCGACGAGGGAGTCAACTTCAGGTTTTTGTAGGAAAATATACATACAGAGGAGTGATATTCCCCCAATAACACCGAGCAAAATTCCGATCCAGCTTGGAATAGATAATAAACAGACAGCAATTAAAAAATCAAACACCACTGCTTCACCAGTTAAGTATCCTGCGCTAAAATAAATGATACCAATGAGTCCTGCGATGCCCCATTGCAGGGATTTCATTTTCCAAGAATTGAGCGCGGCTTGCATCATCTCTGCTTGTTCATGTAATGTTTTTCTATGCGCGTCTAATTGTGCGAGAAGTTTTCGATAACTTTCCAATTGTGCGGCGGAGATGTTTTCTGAAGCGTATAGCTCTTGATTTTTTTTGGTTAATTTTTTGCTTAAGGAATTAGTTATTTTATTAAGTAAATCAACTTGTTCTAGGCAGTTTTTGATGATATCAGGGCCGCCAGCATAACTGAGACCTAAATTGTTCGCGACGAGGCGCATTTCAAAGGCAAAAAAAGCAAGTAGAGAGAGAAGGGCAAACCCAATAGTAAAGCCAATGATGATGGGGCTGACACTGAAAATCGCAGAGAGAAAGGCCGCCATGCCTCCTAATCCTTCAAAAAGAGCATAAATTGCACCGGTAATGCCAAGTACAATAAAAATAACTTTCTGCCATAAGCGCTTTTGAGGGGGGAGGGTTGATTTATTTTTTGGAGAGTGCAAGGTATGTAACGTATCTTCTAGTAGTAAAGTAACGAATTGGATATGTTCAGCGTTTAGTGGTTTTGTCTGTGCTGGTGGTGATAGCCAGGCAGAGAAATCATCGGATAAAATGGAGGTGACCGGTGATGTCCCTGTATTTTTTGGTTTTAGATGGGGCGCTTTTTCTATGAGTGCTTGCGCCTTTTTGGAAAGGGCTATCTCAAATGACATAGTGAGAACCTTTGAGGAAATAAATGGATTATGATGATATATTATACACTATAAAAGTATTTTAATCTTTTTTATGCGTTGTTAAATCGGGGAAAACGCATATTATGATTATATCCGAGCCCTGGGTTTTAAATAAAACAATAAGTGCCAATAGCAATCGTGCGTTCGGGAGGGAGTTTATAGAATTCAATATTAGAGTTTGCTGTGTAGTTCCGCATGAGGTAAGCGAATAATTTTTCTTGCCAATGAAACCATAAAGTCCGCGTATTTCGAGATGCAACGACGTTTAAGATTTCTACCCAATAAGTGACAGCATCGAATTCAATATTAAAGGGAAGGCATTGTTTTTTAGACGCGAGCTCTAACGTTGTTGGGATGGAAATATGTTCCATAAAACCATAATGTAAGGTGATGTGGCAAATATTTTTACTGGAGTAATCGACGACTACTTTTTGAGAATAATGGATATAAGGTTTTTTTTGAACGACACAATCAATAATAATAATGTGATCAGGGATGGTTGTACTCAGTTTTAAAAAGTGTAAAAAACTGCTGCCATTGCGGTCATATACATCGGTAATAAAAATAGCGCTGCTGATAGTGGAAGTAGTGTGGGTCCCATTGGGAATTGCTTTAGGTACTACATGTGCTTCGCGTAAGCGTTCTTGGTGTAGCTTGGTCTGCAATCGTTCTAGCCCCATTTTCCAAGTAAACATAATAATGGCAATGAGCGATGCAATGCAGATAGGCAGCCATCCCCCCGTTTCAACTTTATGAAGGTTGGCACCAAAGAAAATGATATCGATACTAATAAATATCGTAAATACGGGGATAGTATACCAATATGTCCAGTGCCAAATATGTCGGGCAGCATAAGCAACCAGTAAGGTGACGGTGAGCATGCTCAAATTGACGGCAATACCGTAGGCGTGGGACATAGCGGTTACATTTTGAAACCACAATACTAAAAACAAAGAGCCGCACATGAGTATCGAGTTCATTTGTGGAATATAAATTTGACCTATGTAGTCTTTAGAGGTTTGAATCATTGGGAGTTTGGGGCATATTCCCAATGCTATGGCTTGTTTGGTTAAGGAGAAAGTTGCAGAAATAACCGCTTGAGATGCGATAATAGTGGCTAGTGCAGAAATAATGAGTAAGGGGAATAAGAACCAATGAGGCGCCAATAGGTAAAAAGGATTCGCGCTGGCCTCTGGGTGTGCTAAAAGGAGTGCGCCTTGGCCAAAATAATTAAGGACTAAGCAGGGTAATACCACACAAAACCAACTTTGCCGAATGGGTCGCTTTCCAAAATGGCCAATATCGGCATATAGGGCTTCCCCACCAGTCACCACCAGAAAAATACCGCCTAATAAAAAATATCCTTTGGCACCCATGATGAGGAGAAAATGTACAGCATAGAAGGGGTTGATGGCTTTAAGAATACTAGGATTTTCTACGATAGGAGGAATTCCGAGTATCCCAATGACGAGAAACCAGATGAGTAGAATGGGGCCAAATACGGCACCAATATGGCCACTCCCGTGTGACTGAGCCATAAACAGCCCAATGAGGATAAGGGAGGATATTGGTAATATCAGGTGCTCAAAACTTGGGAGTATAACGCGCAAGCCATCTATAGCACCGACTACAGAGATGGCCGGAGTTATCATCCCATCGCCGACAATAGCGCCCGCCCCAAAAATAGCAATAATATAAAATAAAGTGGCATGTTTAGATTTATTTTGCTGTAACAAAGCCAGTAAGGCTAGAATCCCGCCCTCTCCGTCGTTGTCTGCGCGAAAAATAACAATTAAATATTTGACGGAAACAATTAAAATGAGTGTCCAAAATATCAGAGAGAGAATGCCAAGAATATCGTTGAGATTTACAGCGAGTCCACCTAAGGTTTCGCGCAAAGCATAGAGAGGGCTTGTACCAATGTCACCAAATACTACCCCTAATGCGGACAGCGCAAGATAACTGGGATTTTTTTTGTGCAATCTCAATTTTTAGCCTTAAAAATAAAATAATTATAGATCAACTGAAATAATATAGCATAGCATAGAGGGTTTTATCCGAGATATTTTTAAAAATTTCATGTTGGAGTCAGTGGATGTTGCTTGAGATAGCATATGCTAAGGCGGTGAAGGAGGGGGTGATTCAAGAGGATCCTGGGCAACGGCAAGCGCTGCCTTTACTGGTCGACATCCAAAAGGAATTGTTACAAAAAGTGCACTGGTGGCAAAGAAAGCCACGCATTCGCGGAGTCTATTTATATGGTGCAGTTGGGGTAGGGAAAACATTTTTGTTGGATATTTTATTTCAAACTACTCCCATTGTGGAAAAACGGCGATTGCATTTTCATGCATTTATGCAGGAAATTGATACCGCATTACGGCAATGCCAAGGGCGCGCTAATCCCTTAGCGGTTATTGCGAAAAACTTTGTGAAAACCACTCGATTATTATGTTTAGATGAATTTTTTGTGGAGGATGTTGCCTGTGCCACGATGCTGAGCGACTTGTTAGGAAGTTTATTTCAAGCCGGCGTTGTTTTTGTAATGACGTCAAATATAAAACCAGATGATTTATATCGGAACGGATTGCATCGTGAGCGCTTTTTACCAACCATTGATTGGATTTACGCGCATACCACTGTACATGAGCTTCCTAAACGTGTGGATTATCGAGAAGGACATGCTCCCTTTCCGGCGGCTTTTTATACCCCTTTGGGTGCCGCTACGGATGCCGCCATGCGGCAACAATTTGAGAAAAACGTTTTAGATGTACAATATCAAGGAACTATGATGGTTCAACATCGAGATATTCCTTTTGTTGCACGCGGGAAAGGTGCCGCTTGGTTTACTTTCCCAGTGCTCTGTAGTGTGCCGCGTAGTATTTTAGATTACCTGGAGTTAGCGGATACGCTGACGCACCTTTTTTTAAGTGATGTCCCGGCGCTGACCGAAGAAAGTCACACGCCCGCATTATTGTTTATGTATTTAATTGATGTTTTATACGATAAACGTATCCATCTTACTTTTTCAGCGGCGGTTCCTTTACTCGAAATTTTTCCCTCTACACAGGGTCTTTATCAACGGAGTGTTAGTCGGTTGCAAGAAATGCAATCGGTGGATTACAAGCGCTTACATTTTGGGGATGCGCAACATGGAGTGGATGAGTCGTAGCCCCAGGATTACTTATTCTGGCGTACGCACCGCTTTCTTTTTAGCACTGGCATGCCGCGCAAGGCGCTCCACGTCAATGTATCGGTCGGTAGTGGCACTGGAGGCATGACCGGCATCATCGCGTACATGCTCTCTTGGGCGAATTTTGACATCTTCTGATATCCCGGTATGACGCAGCCAGTGTACAGTAGCTGCGCTAAGATTATCTGCTTCTTCGGTTTTACCTTGAGCTCGGAGTTGGTTTTCGGCAAGATCAAAACAGCGTTGAATGAGTCGGCGTACACCGGCCGTGTCGGTTACGGGACCTTTGCCGCGGAGCTTCGGGATTAAAAGGGTTGTATCTGCATTGGAGGGGAGAGGGGGAAGTTGTAAAAAAGTTCTATAACGAATAAGACTTTTTAATAAGTCATCACTAACCGCAATTTGTCGAGTTTTATTGCCTTTCCCTATCGTGGTAAACCACCAATTACCCTGAGTATCTTTAGAAAAGTCATTCATAAGAGGCGTATGCCGCTTACTGGCGGTGAGCTCTGAAATACGTAAATATAAGCTAAAAAGTAAGTTGAGCATGAAATAGGTGCGTTCATGTTGCTGCGGGTTTTGCTGCGCCAGCGCATCCGTAATATCTAAGACAGTATGCCATTGAGTGAGGCTGAGTCTACGGATGGGCGCGAGGTCTTGTCGTTTCTGCAGAAATTTACTTTTTTGTCGAATGAGTGCCACAGGGTTACTTAAAACATATTCCTCCGAGATGAGAAATTGAAAAAAAGTGCTTAAGATGGCGAAAACTTCTTGTAGACTGCCTTGAGAAAGATAAAAATTTTGGACGCTAGGGTCTTGGCCTTGTTTGCGCGCAGTTTTCGAGAGTGTTGCAATAAAGGGTCGCCATGCCGGATTGGGGCACCTTTCTTCATCCCTATTTAAAAATCGAGGTTGTTTACAAGTACCGATCCAAGTTTTAGGTGGATTTTGACAAAAACGGATAAATGCTTCAATGTCTTCGCGTCGTAATTCGGGTAAAATTTTATTTTGAATACGCCAGGCCCACTGGAGTAAGCGCTCGACTTCTCGACGATAACTGTTAAAGGTGCCTTGGCTGCCAGTATAGCTTTTTAAAAAAGAAAAGCTACGTTCAAAGTCTGCCTGAAACCGTGGATCCAGCATAGTATGTTGCGTACCCCATTGCTGTAAATGTAGATGTTCTAAATTGTCAAATAAGGGGCATGGCAAGGGCAAAGTCATTTTTTTTCCTAGCTTTGTAACCACTGTTTCTGTTGTCCGAACCATTGTAACATGATTTTTTCTGCAAGATCGGAATGATGCATCAGTAAGTGAGAGACAACTTTTTGGACTGGCTCAATAAGTGGGTGGTCTCGCGGAAATTGCACCAGTTTAAAATTTTGGTCCCCAGTTTGTTGGGTACCGAGAAACTCTCCTGCGCCGCGGAGTTCTAAGTCTTTTTCGGCAATAAGAAAGCCATCTTCTGTGTGTCGAAGCGTATCTAGTCGGGCGATTCCTAGGGCGGAGAGAGGGGCTTGATAGAGTAAGATACAGTAGGAACGTTGCTGACCTCTTCCGACACGTCCTCGAAGTTGGTGCAGTTGCGCAAGACCAAGGCGCTCCGCATTTTCAATAATCATAATACTGGCATTGGGAACATCCACCCCCACCTCTATGACGGTAGTGGCCACTAAAATATCAATATTGTGTGTTTGAAATGCATGCATGATGGCTTCTTTTTCAAGAGGATTCATGCGTCCATGTATTAATCCTATACGTGCTTTTGGAAGTGATTGCTGGAGTTGCTCGGCGGTTTGAGTGGCGGCCACGGCATCTAGTTTTTCGGAGATTTCTATGAGAGGACAGACCCAATAGGCTTGTTTTCCTTCGGTAAACGCAGTACGTAATTTATCGATGATAGGCTCTCGTTTATTATCGGGCATGACAGCAGTGATAATGGCCTGCCTACCTTGAGGACGCTCTTTGAGAATAGAAATATCAAAATGTGAATATTGTGTCATGGCCAAGGTGCGTGGAATAGGAGTGGCGGTCATGACCAGTTGATGCGGCGTTTCTTGCTGACCTTTTTGTAATAAAAGCGCGCGTTGCTCTACGCCAAATCGGTGTTGTTCATCGATAATGATGAGTCCTAGTTTTCCAAATTGAACGTCTTTTTGAAACAGGGCATGCGTACCAACCAACAGGACTGGTTCTGTACCAGAAATTGCCGCGTAGATTTCTTTTTTGTGTGCAGTGCTTAGGTGGCCACTTAAACGCAATGGGGGCCATCCTAAAGGAGTAAACCATCGAGCGAGAGTTTGAGCGTGCTGTTCTGTGAGCAGATCTGTCGGTGCCATGAAGGCAACTTGGTAACCATTGTGTAAGGCTTGCAAAGCAGCCAGTGCAGCAATAAGTGTTTTTCCGGAACCCACATCCCCTTGCACCAAACGCAACATAGGGTAGGTTAAGCTAAAATCTTGGGAGATTTCTTGGCTTATTTGTAGTTGTCCTTGTGTGGGCGTGAATGGGAGTTGTTCTAAAAAACGTTGTTGTATCGAGGGATCCATCGTAAAACAAGGCGCCGGAAGCGCTATTCTTTGGCGACGAGCTTTAGACATCGCGATGTGTTGTGCTAGTAACTCTTCAAAGGCGAGTCGTTGTAAAGCAGGTAAAGTGTATGAAGTATTTTTTTCGGAGGCGCATCCTTCTTTTGGAAAATGGAGTTCTGTTAGCGCAGTAGAGAGGGTGGGAAATTTAAAATGCTGTAGTTCGTTGATAGACATCCATTCGAGCGCCTGTAGAGGTTCATGGTGTTGCTGTAGCAAGGATCGAATGGCGTTCCTTAGCGTTTGTTGACTTAATCCCTGGGTCGTCGAATAAATAGGGGTAAGCGTCTCTTCAACTGGGACGGCACCGTGATGGGGTACTTGTTTATATTCTGGGTGGATCATTTCAGGGATATGTTGCCGACTGTGACGGACTTCTCCAAAAATATATAAACGTTGTCCTTCCTGCAGAGATTTTTCTTGATGTGGATTCATATGAAAAAAGTGCAGGCGGAGGGTCCCGGAGCCGTCTTCAACCAAGCATTGTAAGGATGCTCGTTGTCGCGGCGGTTTTTCTACTCGAATAATGGTCCCTATAATCACCGCCCAATCACCCAGACGCAGATCTTGGATAGCGCTAATATGTCGTTTATCTTGATAGCGATAAGGGAGGTGGAACAGTAAATCTCGCAAAGAGTGTATGCCACAGCGAGCCATCAATTTAGCTCGAGCAGGACCTATTCCCGAAAGTGTCTCGCAAGCTTGTTGTAACATGGCATATCGACAAGGTAAGTTTAGACATGCATATTGTATGTGTTAAATCTTTTGGAATACAAGTGTTGCGGAGTTTCGTATCCTCATCTTATAATGAATGATTGTTTGTTAAATAGATTCTCATGTTAGTTCTCTTACTAGCCATTCTTCTCTTAGAAGGATTCATCACGATCTCGGTTGAAATCCTAACCATAAGACAATTAATTCCCTTTTATGGAAATAGTGTGGTTATCACCAGCATCATTATCGGTATTTTCTTGTTATTTCTGGCATTGGGTTATTGGCGCGGAGGTATCAATCGGCGTAACGTTTTTCAGTGTTTGAGCCGTAATTTTTTATTGAGTATGTTATGGATTGGCTGTGGATTAAGTTATTTATTTATCGCGCTCTTTTTTCAAGTCGTGGTGGTTTACTTTTCGGTACCTTTAATCCTGAGTTTATGCTTATATTTACTTTTAGTCTTAGCTCCTATCGTGTATTGGTTAGGGCAAACCGTTCCTTTAACCACTACACTATTTAGTCAAGAAAAAGGGGTCGCTAGCATTAGTGGTAGTGCACTATTTTTGAGTACGGTGGGTTCTTTTTTGGGCGCCATTGTTACGTCCTTAATCTTTTTTCAGTATTTAGGTGTGGCATGGACCGTTGTTATTAATGCGGGCTTATTATTTATTTTGGCGGCAGGGGTACAGCTTTATAATAAATGCTTAAGTTGGCAAATGTTATTACTGGGATTGATATTAATTCCCATTAAAAACTTGAATGTTACTACAGAACAGAAGCTCTTTGTGGCCAGCAATAATTATGGTAATTATCAAATTGTACAAACCCCTAAACATAGGGTGTTCAGAATTAATGAATCGAATAGTTCCGGAATGACGTCGGATCAACATATCTTTGCTTATGGTGAATTCATTCGGGATGTATTATTTAAACAGTTGGGTTTAAATAATAAAGATATTTTGATTCTCGGCTCAGGGGGATTTTCTCTGACCGCGGCGGGGACCAATCATAATCGAGTCACTTATGTCGATATTGATCCCACTATTAAGCCTTTAGCAGAAAAATATTTTCTCAAGCAGCCTATCAATGGCGAATTTATCGCGCAAGATGCCAGGCAATTTTTAAATAGTAAGCATACTTTATATGATGTCATTATTTCGGATGTGTATAGTCATAAAATGGCGATACCGCCGTCGCTTTTAACGAGAGAGTATTTTCAACAATTATCAAATCATCTGCATTCCAATGGTTTATTAATTATAAATGTAATCGCCCATCCACTGTTTCAGGATGTTTTTTCTCAACGCTGGGATAATACAGTGCATAGTGTATTTAGTCATTGCGTGATTGTGCCTCTGAACTTTAATGTAGTTTCGAGTAATGTGATTTATATATGTTCTAAAATAAAGCCAGATGAGTCTGTATATACTGATAATTTGAATACGGCAACTTTTGACTATTTTAATTTAGGAATAAGACGTTAATGACAGAGTATTTTTAAGTGAATTTATTTATACTCTGCTGCAATACAATGTATAGTTTGTTTATTTTAATAAGGATAAGGACCCCATGAAAAAAATATTATTAATGATCGGCCTCTGTTTTTGGAGTGTGATGGTGGTTGCATGTCCCAAAGCATTACCTACCGAGGATGTTAATTTTTGTGCCTCCTTTAAAAGTGTCGCTACTTGCCATTGTACGGCATCAGGCTTACCTCTAAGCTTATGCCAAGACATGGGCATTCTCTATCAGCGAATGATAATTATATTTAAGTCGCTTGAGAAAGCATGTGAATATCAGAAATATACCAGTGCACAAGATTGTATCGACAATTGGAATTGTTATCGGCGCGGTGGGTTTGACTCACAAGGCCATGCATGCAGCACGACCCAGCTGGCATGTCAGTAGTTAAAAAATATAAAGAAGTGTATTTTGAGAGTGTCATACTGCTGCAACACAGCATATAAATTCTCAAAATGTTAAAACATTAAAATATTAAGGTACCCTTTATTGTGACGAATAAAAAATTAATATTATTATGCTCGTTATTCGTTTCTTCAGCGGGTTACTCGACAAAGGTAGAGGTAATTAATAAATTTAAACACCCATTCTATGCCGGAGCATTAGGGGGGTATGGATCCACCACCTGGGAGGGATTGGTTCCCAGTGATGAAAATTTAAACTTGGCTATGAGTATGTCTACCCCTATTGATGTGAGGGAGGGGGGAGGCGTTTGGGGATTTTTAGCAGGATATGAATTGAATCCCTATTTTGCGCTAGAAGCAAATTATGTGCATTATCCAGATGCAACCGTTTTTTTTGATCCTATGAGTTTGTTTAGTTTTAATCAGGGTGATAAGACAGAATTACTCACGCGAACAGAGACAATAAATCTCATGGGTAAAATCATGATGTTTATCCCTAATACCGAGATAAGGGCCTATTCTAGTGCAGGAGTAGCAGAGGTTCATCGTAATGATTTCCTTATCAAACAATGGCGTTTAAGCCCGACCTTTGGAGTTGGTTTAAACTATCATTTTACGGATTATTTAATGGGTGAACTTGCCGGAAATTATACGGCGGGTTTCGGTGAAGCGCAGTTAAATCCAACGGACTCTTATTTTCCTTTTTTATATTCGGTGTCTTTACGAATCGCGTATTGCTTTGGTTGATGTCGGGACTTTTTGAATAACATAAGGAATTCCCGCCTGATTATGTTAGTGGTACCAAGGCTTATCGAAGAAAGGGCTTGTTTGCAAAGTTTTTGGGTTGGGCAGGAATAGCTGGAATAACATCAATATTTTTATGCAAAATTAGATGCAACTTTGTAACAAAGTTTCTGCTTGCTGACGATTCAGTTGTGGGTCTACCAGGCAAGGGGAAGATATCGAGGGTGAAGGTGTTTCTGGCATCCCCCCTAAGCATTCTACAACCGCTAAAGGCGTAATCTCTAAATGTATACCGCCCAAATAACTTTCAAGTTGTCGATGTATCTGTATACTTTGCTCTAACTCACTACGGATATCATTAAAATATCGTACTTTTTGCCATGCTTGTTGACTGGTATTGCCATGCATGGGATCACAGATCCATAGTACGGGAAGCCCTGCGTCTTGTACCGCTTGAATAAGCGGAGGTAAAAGGTGGCTCACGTTGATATGCCCCAAGCGCGTAATACAGACTATTTTTCCTAGCGCCTGTTGTGGATTAAGGGCGCGTAATAAAGAAAGTAGGGTTTGCGGCGAGGTATGAGGGCCGATTTTGAGACCGATTGGATTTGCAATAGTTTGTAAATATTGTAAATAGGAGGGATCCTGTTGTGTGCGTACCCCCAGCCAAGGAAAATGAGTGCCGCTATTATACCATTTTTTTTGAGAATTTTGTCGTGATAAAGCTTTTTCATACGCTAAATGCAGTGCTTCGTGGGAAGTAAAAAAAGGTTGTTTGGAGGGGTATTTAGAGAGGTGAGATACAGAGGCACGCATGCATCGATACCCTTGTAATAACCTTAAAGGATCCGGTGTTCTGGCTTTAAGTGTAAAAAGAGAATCATTAATTAAATCTCCTCGATAATTGGGTAACGTTTTTCCGTGCTGTGTTTCTTTTAGTTGTGAGCGAGGCTTGGCATATTGGCCAGCAAAACGACCTATGCGAAGAATCGGTTGTTTACGATGATTTTCTAGATATTGGCTGAGATCTTCAAGTAATTGTAGTTTAGGATAAAGGTGTTTGGGCGTACTATCAGTGAAAGGTTCTGAGCAGTCACCGGCGTGCAGTAAAAATCCCTTTTTTTGAGCAACCATAGTGAGTGTCTGTCGAAGCAATTGTACTTCAGCATAGGGAATGAGGGGGCGACACTGTTGGAGTCGACGTAGAACGCGAGTAGCACGGCAAGGATCGGGATAAATAATAGATTGAGATAGGTATTGCATGAACAAAACGTCAGAATAAAAGACGTATTATGACAGTCCTCGAGTCGGGAGACCACAATTGATTGTGAAAAGATCCCTTGAAATTTTAATAATAATCTCCATATGCAAAATAGGGGAGTCAATGTTGTAAATATGAACGAGGATAATATGCACCCACAGGATAAGAACAGTCATTGGAAAAAAATGCGAGAAGAGTTAAGCCCGAGCTTTGACGAAGAGATGGAGCAAGAGGCAGAAACAACCGCCGCTGCAGCATCAGAAGCCGGTAAGATTTGCACAGAATGTGCTACACTAAAAACGCAGCTAGAGCAGCTGGATACAGAAGCAAAAGCACATTTAGAAAAGGCATTACGCGCGGCAGCAGAATTAGAAAATGTGCGCAGACGAGCAGATCGAGAAGTGAGTAATGCACGTTTATTTGGTGCGGAGTCGCTCGTAAAGGCATTATTACCCGTACTAGATAGTTTAGAGCAAGCGCAACAAGCGGCGGCAGGTGCAGAGGTTGCTGCAATGTCAGAAGGTTTAGCCTTAACTTTAAAATTGTTACAGGAAGTGTTGCAAAAACAGGATGTCATCGTTCTAGATCCTATAGGACAAACATTTAATCCTGAAGAACATGAAGCCATGGTTATGCAAGAGCAACCTGGAACTCCGCCCAATGTAGTGATAACTGTTTTTCAGAAAGGTTATAAAATGCATGGTCGAGTGCTTCGTCCTGCACGTGTAATTGTTTCTAAGTAACGCAAGTGCGAAGAGTATAGTTTAGGAGGGGTTGAATTTTAGTAAATCACCCTTATATGTAATACAGACATTAAATTTGGAGCAATGAATTATGGCATCAACAATTATAGGTATTGACTTAGGAACCACCAACTCATGCGTCGCTGTTATGGAAGGTGGAAAGCCACGAGTGATTGAGAACAGTGAGGGTTTTCGTACAACCCCTTCTATTGTTGCGTTTTCGAATGATGGGGAAGTATTAGTAGGACAGTCTGCTAAACGACAAGCGGTAACTAATCCTGCAAATACGCTCTACGCGATTAAGCGTTTGATAGGTCGTCGTTTTGATGACGCGGTTGTCCAAAAAGACATTAAAATGGTTCCCTACAAGATTGTCAAAGCAGACAATGGCGATGCGTGGGTATCTGTTAAAAATGAAGAAAAAGCGCCACCTCAAGTGTCGGCTGAAGTTTTACGTAAAATGAAGAAAACCGCAGAAGATTATTTAGGGCACCCAGTGAGTGAAGCGGTCATCACGGTTCCTGCCTACTTTAATGATGCGCAACGCCAAGCAACTAAAGATGCTGGACGTATCGCGGGCCTAGAAGTAAAGAGAATTATCAATGAACCTACTGCAGCTGCTTTAGCCTATGGACTAGACAAAAAACGAGGCGATGCAGTGATCGCAGTGTATGATCTTGGCGGCGGGACGTTTGATATCTCAATTATTGAAATTGCAGAAGTAGATGGAGAACATCAATTTGAAGTGTTAGCTACCAATGGAGATACCTTCCTTGGCGGAGAAGATTTTGATATGACGTTAATAGAGTATCTTGCCGGAGAATTTAAGAAGCAGTCAGGCATTGATTTACATAGTGATCCACTGGCGCTGCAGCGTTTAAAAGAAGCAGCAGAAAAAGCTAAAATAGAACTTTCTTCTGCAAATCAAACAGAGGTTAACCTCCCTTATATTACTGCAGATGCAAGCGGACCTAAGCATTTAAACATTACCTTAACACGTACTAAATTAGAGTCGTTGGTTGAGAGTTTGGTAGAGCGCTCTATTGAACCATGTAAGATGGCACTGAAAGATGCTGGCTTGACGATTGATAAAATCGATGAAGTTATCTTGGTCGGTGGGCAGACACGTATGCCGATGGTTCAGCAAGTAGTAGAAAAATTCTTTAATAAGGCCCCACGTAAAGACGTCAATCCTGATGAAGCAGTAGCTATCGGAGCGGCTATTCAGGGTGCGGTTTTATCTGGAGAAGTGAAAGATATTTTATTATTAGACGTGACACCTTTATCATTAGGGATTGAAACCATGGGTGGCGTCATGACAAAACTCATAGAAAAAAATACCACTATCCCGACTAAAGCAAACCAGGTGTTTTCAACGGCGGATGATAATCAAACAGCCGTAACCGTGCATGTATTGCAAGGAGAGCGTGAGCAAGCTTCTGCCAACAAATCATTGGGGCGTTTTGATCTGAATGAAATTCCATTAGCGCCACGTGGAACCCCTCAAATTGAAGTGACCTTTGATATTGATGCGAATGGTATTTTGCATGTTTCTGCAAGAGACAAAGCCACTAATAAAGCACAATCTATCGTTATTAAAGCCTCTAGTGGTTTGAGTGAAGATGAGATTCAAAATATGGTAAAAGATGCGGAAGCACATTCTGAAGAAGATAAAAAATTCAAAGAAACCGCAGATTTACGTAACCAAGCCGATAGTTTAATCCACAGTGCTGAAAAGTCTATGCGTGATTTAGGTGCTGATATGACTGCTGAAGAAAAAACAGGGATAGAAAATGCAATTCAGGCCTTGAAAGAAAGCATGAAAGGCAATGATCCAGAAGCTATCCGTAAAGATATTACGGCATTGACTGAAACATCTGGAAGTTTAGCAGAGCGTGTATATGCTAAAAAATCAGCAGAAACGGCTGCCGGCGATGCAGGAACTGCTGATGCTGCGGGTGCGACAGAAACTGACGGTGGGAAAGAATCTGTGGTTGATGCAGAATTCGAAGAAGTAAAGGACGACAAGAAAGAGTAACTGAAACGATTGGGCTCTCAGGCCCACTCTATTAATTAATGGTAATGGTTGGGCCAAGGCTCAACCTACTCGGCGATGGATGTTCCAACCATGGGACGCATTGACGTGGTAGGTTGGGCCTTGGCCCAACCATTATGTGTTTTGAAAATATTTTTTATAGCGTGGAATGTATGGAACAGGATTTTTATCAGGTACTGGGCGTTAATCGAGATGCCAGTGAGGCTGACATAAAGAAGGCCTATCGTAAATTGGCGATGAAGCATCATCCGGATCGAAATCCTGGTGACAAATCGGCAGAAGAGGCGTTCAAGAGCGTACAAAAAGCATACTCTGTGCTGTCAGATCAATCGAAACGTGCGGCGTATGATCGATTTGGTCACGCTGGAATTGATCCGAATATGCATGGAGGCGGCGGACAGGGTGGCTTTGGAGATGTATTTGAAGACATTTTTGAAACCATGTTTGGTGGAGGCGGTGGTGGACGTCGTAGTGGTGGTGGGCGTAATAGCCGCGCACAAGCGGGCTCTGATCTGCAATATAATCTTACCTTAACACTAGAAGAAGCCGCGAAAGGAAAATCTGTAGAACTGACTATCCCTAAATTAGTGGGGTGTCAACCTTGTGGTGGTTCTGGCGCGAAAAAAGGCTCATCTCCTAAGAATTGCGAAACTTGCGCGGGCATGGGACAAGTTCGTATTCAACAAGGATTTTTCTCTATACAGCAAACCTGTCCACATTGTAATGGAGAAGGCAAGGTCGTAACGGACCCGTGTACTTCCTGTCGTGGGCAAGGACGTGTCAAAGAAAGTAAGCAAGTGACGGTGAAAATTCCGGCAGGTGTAGATACCGGAGACCGAGTACGTCTTTCTGGCGAGGGCGAAGGTGGTGTGTATGGCGGGCCTGCAGGTGATTTGTATATCCAAGTACAAATTAAGCAGCATGCTTTGTTTGAACGTCATGGTAATGATTTGTCTTGCGAGGTGCCGATTAATTTTACGACGGCAGCCTTGGGCGGTAGCATTGAAGTACCCACTTTAGAAGGGCGTGTAACGCTTAAAATCCCCGCAGAAACACAAACGGGTAACG